>JAJPXE010000099.1 GCA_021205645.1 Candidatus Gastranaerophilales bacterium
TGTTTCAGTTTGTTATTCTTCATCGGCATCAGGTTCTTCTTGTTCATCTTCTTCAGGTGCTTCTTAAGCTCCGGCTTCAGGTGCTTCTTCTTCAACTGCAACAGGTGTTTCTACAGCTCTTGCAACAGGAGCTCCGGCAATATCATTAGATGGCTCTACAGTAACTGTTTGATTACCTTTTTTATCTGTATCTATTTTAACCTTAATAGTCTGACCGTCAGCGTAAGTTACGGTTGCACTGCCTTTTTGATAAACAACTTCGCCGGTTTGTTCGTCTGTTGCACTTGTACCGCTAAAATCTATGGTTGCTTCAACACCGTTTCTGTCCGGTAATTGTGCAACTATTTGTGCTAATATAGCTTTGCCGCTTTGAGAAATAACTTCGTTACCTTCTTCCTTTTCAACCTCAGCAGGTGCTTCTTCTTCAACTGCAGCAGGTGTTTCTTCTTCAACCGCAGCAGGTGCTTCTTCTTCAACTGCAGCAGGTGTTTCTTCTTCAACTGCTGGTGCCGGCTGCTCTTTCATTATGTAGCCTGCTGCCTGTGCTAATCTCACAAAATCTTCAAAAGTGTAATCATTTGATGTACCTGCTTGCATTGTTCTGAAGTTTGTTTTATAACCTTTTTCAGTGTGGAGTTTTATAAACTCATCTTCTAATGCTCTTTTTTCTGCGTTTGTAAAACCGTCACCATCTTTATCATAGAATATACCTTGATCTACTAAAACATTCAATTTGTCCATATAGTCATAAGATACACCTGATCTTTTGTTTGCACCTCTGTTTGTTAACGTGTTTGTAAAACCGTTTGCTTTTAATGAATCAAAATTAAAATCTGCTGTCATAACTTAATATCCCCTTTATTCTCGTGTAATTCCCAACATGGATATAAAGTTTTTTTTATTCTTCAAATTGACTTTTTAACCCGCATGTATTTACAAAACTTAACAATTGCAATATGCTTCGGGAAATATTTGAACGGCTCTGTCTAATATGCCCAAACAATAGGATATGACTAAACCGTAATTTGTTATAGGGACTTTGTTTTTGTTCGCAATAAGTATTCTTGAAAGTACTTCTTTGCGGTTAGTCATGCAAGCTCCGCAGTGGATAATGAGTTTGTAATCTGAAACATCAGCAGGGAAATCGTGCCCTGATTTGTATTCAAAATTTAGATTAAATCCGGATTTATTTTGTAAAAGTTTAGGGATTTTAACTCTGGCAATATCATCTTCAATTGAGTGGTGTGTGCAGCTTTCAAGAATAAGAATTTTATCATCCGGCTCAAGTGATTTAACAGTTTTGACTCCTTTTATAAAAGTTTTCAAATCACCTTTAAGTCTGGCAAACAGAATAGAAAACGAGGTTATGGGGATATCCTGCGGTACAATATTGCTGACTTCTTTGAATGCTTGAGAATCGGTAACCACAAGTTTTGGTTTAACAGAGAGCATGTTTATTGCCTGTTTAAGGTTATTTTGCTGTACAACAACTGATATACAGTTATTATCAAGAATATCTCTGATCGTTTGCACTTCCGGCAAAATAAGCCTGCCTTTTGGCGCTTCTTTATCAATCGGTGTGACGAGGACAACAACGTCCGGATTATTAATTTTATCTCCGAGAATGGATGGCGGATTAAGATAATCATCGGAAACTTTGCCAATGATTGCGGATACAAATTCATCTGTTATATTTTCTGTTTTTAGAGCAGACATTTCAAATATATCAGAAGTGATTTTTTGAATATCGGCTAATTTTTCTTTAGATATTTTTTCTGTATCAGATTTGTTAACAATAATGATATATGGAATAAGAAGTTCCGAGAATTTTTCGATAATTTTATAATCGCAGTCTTTCAATCCTTCAGCAGTGGTGACGAGTACTGCGGCATCAGTACGGTCAAGGATTTGCATAGTTTTTTCAATTCTTAACTTAGAAAGTGGAGTTCTGTCATCAATTCCTGCCGTATCAAGAAAAGTGACGGGACCGACTGGAAAGAGTTCGATTGATTTTTCGACGACATCAGTTGTTGTTCCTTCAATTTCTGATACGATTGAGACCTTCTGGTTAGTAATAGCATTGATTAGAGAGGATTTACCGACATTTGTTCTGCCAAAAAATGATATGTGTAATCTGAATGATTTAAGTGTTTTCATAACAATAATTCCTGACTGAGTGTGATAATTCCAAAAAGATTATATAACAAACAGCTTGATTTTAAAAATTGTCTATGATAAATTAGAGAGCGTTGGCAGGTGTGTTGAATATAATCCTGTCGGGATTTGTCTGTTGCAGCGGACGGCGGTGTAGGCGATGAGCGTATCTGTTAGGGTCGGCGTTGTAAAGAAGAATTAAAATTGAATATAATATGGCGGATTGTCGTATTAAGATAATTAAAAACTTAATAAAACAGAATATAATACGGGCTGCTAGCTCAGGTGGTTAGAGCGCACCCCTGATAAGGGTGAGGTCGGTGGTTCGAGTCCACTGCGGCCCAGTTAATAGAACAACCGATTTTAAATCGGTTGTTTTTTATTGTACAGCAAGGGTTTTCAGAGTTCGACCAAATTACGCCGCCATTAAAAAAGTTCTAAGATTGTATAT
>JAJPXE010000239.1 GCA_021205645.1 Candidatus Gastranaerophilales bacterium
GAACAGATACTAAAGATTATCGTGAAGATTTAATGATTACGACAAGAACCATTGAAAAGCAGACAATACCTGTTGTTAACAATATCGACAATAATAAATCCGCTATGAAAGAGATTAATCAGGCATTTCAAAATTCTAATTATCAATCAGGTGAAATTTACAGCGCCTGTGAAATTACAAATCTGACAAAAGACAGCAATTTGAGGAGCAAATATTATCTCAATAATATCTCAATAAAAGATAATCTATTTGTAATTAACGGTGTCGGCAACGTATGTCTGCAAAAGCCGTTTTTGCTGGAAAAACCGCTAAGAATGGTTTTTGATATGCCGAATACAATTCTTAAAAACAGTTTGTTTAATAAAGAATTAACCCTGTCAAATGGTGATAAGATAAAAGCGGGTCAATTCACGACTGATACCGCAAGACTTGTTATAACATCAGAAAATGCCGCAAAATATATTCCTGTCTATTCGGCGGATAGCCGCAGTTTTATGCTCACAAGTCCGCAAAACCTCATGACATCACATCTACCAACCCATAAAACCAATATAGTAAAAACAGCGTACCAAAAGTCGGATAAATCCGATAATTTGATATTTGAATTTGATAAACCGCTATGCTATTCCATAAAACGCACTTCGGAATATTTGTTTATATACTTTTTAAATGCCGAAAAATACAATGATGCAAATTTTCAATCAGTAATACGTACAACGCCCTATTCAGAAATTTATGTCAACCTGATGAAAAATACGGGTATACGTTTAACAATGCCAGTGAAAACCCGTGATAATATTCAGACATGCCTGTCGCCCGACGGAAAGGTATTCAAGCTTTCATCGCAAAAATCCAGAGCAGCTGAACTACAGGCACAGAAAGAAGAATTACAAAAGGTTAAAAAACGTGAGGGTGTAATTACAACCCTGCCGAAAGCTGTTGATGAAAAAGTTAAGGGCGTGATTTTGATAGATGCCGGCCACGGCGGCAAAGACTGCGGCGCACTTAAAGACGGTGTTAATGAAAAGGATATAAACCTTGATGTATCAACAAGATTGCTGGATATACTCAAACAAAAAGGATATAAAGTGTACATGACAAGAACAAACGATACGTATTTATCGCTTGAAGAAAGAACTACCCTGACAGAAGAAATAAACCCCGATGTATTTGTAAGCATACACGTTAATTCCTGTAACGTATCATCACCTAAGGGTATTGAAACTCACTATTACCACGAGAACAGTCTTGAGCTTGCAAACAGCGTGCATACAAAGCTGACCAAAAAAGTCAGCAATACTCCTAATCGCGGCTTGTTGAAATCACGTTTTTATGTTATAAATCATACTACGGTACCTGCGATACTTGTTGAAATAGGATTTATTTCAAATCCCGAAGAAAGGCATCAGTTAACGACACCTCAAAGGAAACAAGCTACCGCCGAAGGAATAGCTGAGGGTATAATTGAGTATCTTAACAAACAAAAACAATGAAAAAATAGCATTTTTTGACTCCGGTGTCGGAGGACTGACTGTTTATGCCAAATTCCGTAAATTACTAAACACAGAAAATTGTATTTATTTTGGCGACTTAAAACATCTTCCTTATGGTAACAAGTCAAAAGATGAATTAATCGGATATTCAAGAGCAATTTTTGATTTTTTTAAACAGCAGAATGTCAAAGCGGTAGTAATGGCATGCAATACCTCATCTGCTGCAGCATATTCAACCGTTAAAGATGAATATGATTTCAAAATATATCCAATGATACAATCCTGTGCAAAGATAATAGCAGAGCAGAATTATTCCCGCCTCGGGATATTCGCAACAGAGGCAACAATAAATTCAGGGGTTTATGAGGCACAAATTCATAAATATAACCCGCATATAAAAACATTTACACAGAGCTGCCCGCAATGGGTTAATATAGTTGAAAACCACACTTTCGGTGATGTCCAAATGATTGAAATAATCAAATCGGATTTAGAGAAAATGCTCAAAAATGAACCTGATAAGATAATTTTAGGCTGTACACATTATCCGTATTTGCTCAATGTTCTCTCAAGTTATACCGGTGCGGATATATATATTGATCCTGCACATTATTTTGTGGAGTATATCAAATCGGATTTAGAGAAATCCTGCATGTTAAATACTCAAAAGATTAGGGGCAGCGAGGAATTTTATGTAAGTGCAAATCCTGATGATTTTATACTTGCCTCAAAGATGTTTTATGATGTTCCGTCAGCGGAAGTTATTGAGCTGCACAGGCGGATATCTGTTTAACGGGTATTTGCAAGGTTATCACCTCCCACGGGGGTAAATGGATTATATTCCGAAATTTGCAAGGCTATCACCCCACCTGAACAAAAATTTTCCCTATCCCTTTGAGGAGGGGGGGGAGCGGCACAGTGCCGCCCTGCACTTCGGGAAATTTTCAATTTTTCATAGACTCATTTTGTAAACTTTTTTATTAAAAAACGCAATTATTGTTGATAAAAAAACTTATTATATACATAAGTTAGTTGTGTATAGGAGTTATTCTATGTTCAGTAAAGAATTTATGCGATTTTTAATAAATTATGAGCCTGAGAAT
>JAJPXE010000050.1 GCA_021205645.1 Candidatus Gastranaerophilales bacterium
GCTTTATTTATTTTTTGTTGTAAACTCTTGTATGAATGGTGAAGCAGGGTAATAGTACTTTTACTTTATTGTGCTCTGTTGTGCGGAACTTTTATTTCTGATAAAATAGCGTAAAAGGGAGTGTAAAGATGGTAAAATCAGTGATATTAGCAGCAGGCAGGGGAACAAGAATGAAATCTGATACCCCGAAAGTGCTGCACAAAATATTTAATCAAACATTGCTCGGATATGTTATTGATGCGGTTAACGGGACAGATATAGCAGAGGAAAATTATGTAATAGTCGGACACCAATCAGAAAAAGTCGAAGAATATCTTAATGAGAATTATATAAACACAAAAACCGTGCTTCAATCACCGCAGCTCGGTACAGGACACGCAGTAAGTATGGTTTCTCCGTATCTAAACGACTATACCGGAGAAGTTATTATACTATGCGGAGATACTCCTCTAATAACTTCCGATACACTCAAAACATTTATAAATGCACACAAATCAATGAATTCTGATATAACGGTTATGAGTGCCGTATTCGACAACCCGTCTAACTACGGCAGGATTATAAGAAACACTGACGGCACAATTAACTCTATAATTGAAGAAAAAGACGCTGATACCGAACAAAAAAAAGTTAAAGAAATAAATGCAGGAATTTATTGTCTGAACTGGAATAAAGTTAAAAATGCATTTAACCAACTAAAAACAAATAACGCTCAAAGTGAATACTATCTTACGGATATTATTGAGTGGGGACGTCAAAACGGGCTGAATGTAAATGCACATATTTTAGAAAGGAATGAAGAGATTTTCGGGATTAATTCAAAGCATAATCTTGCCGAGGCGGTAAAAATTATGAATAGCCGTACATTAGATAAGCTTATGAATGACGGAATAACAATAGTCGACCCGTCAACAACATGGATTGACCCTCAAACAGAAATCGGAAAAGATACCGTAATCTATCCGTCCTGCTATATTGAGGGTAAAAATACTATCGGTTCAAATTGTAAAATCGGACCGTTTGCACATCTCAGAGGAGAGGTAATTCTTGATGATTACGTTAAAATCGGGAACTATGTTGAAGTCAAAAAGGCACATATAAAAAGTCATACAAACGCCTGTCATCTGACATATATCGGCGACAGCGAAATCGGAGAGAACGTAAACATCGGAGCCGGAACAATTACCGCAAACTACAATCCGCTAAACAAAACAAAAAGCAAAACCATAATCGGCGACAATGTTAAAATAGGCTCAAACTCGGTTCTTGTTGCTCCGGTAGAAATAAAAGAAGGGGCGAATGTCGGTGCATTGAGTATCATAACAAAAAATGTTCAAGAGTGGTCACTTGCCATAACCAGAGCCCCGATGAAAATATTTGAGGGCTGGGTTAAGAAAAAAAACGGTAAATGATTTTGATATGAAAGAACTTAAAGATTACAAAGAAGAAATACACAGATGCTCAAAATGCGGACTGTGTCAGGCTGTCTGTCCGATTTACCGGTTAACCGGAAACGAATGCACGGTATCACGGGGACAATTCATTATGCTTGACGGAATTGTTAAACAGCAGCTAAAAATGAACAAAAATATTAATAAATACCTCGATTTATGTCTGAAATGCGGTAAATGCACTAATTTTTGCCCGAGCGAAATTGATGTTATTGATATACTTCTCGCCGCTAAACATATTTATTTTAAAAATTCTATTCAAGGAAAATTATACTCGTTTTTTGAAAGCAAATTTATCTTCAACAACCTGCTTAAAATCGTTTCGACTATATGCACTATATTTCATAAAAAGAAAAAATCAAAACAATACCCCAAAAAGGCGGTATATTTTGGCGGTTGTATCTCAAAACTCCGCCCCGATATTGACAATTATATAGTAGAGCTTCTCAACAAAATGGAGATAGAAACAATATCTGTTAATTTTGATTGCTGCGGAATGCCGTTCCTGACAACAGGAAATCTCGAAAGATTTAGCGAACAGGCGATAGAAAACCTCTCAAAACTCGATTTCGACTTTGATTATTTTGTAACAGACTGTGCAAGCTGTCAATGGGCCTGGAAACAGTACGCCAAATATATTGATGATGAACAATTAAAATCAAAATTGTCTAAAGTTAACTTCAAAAGTATTTATGATTTGATTATTGAAAAAGATATTAAATTCACATCAGAACATCAGAAAACCGTTACTTATCACAAACCCTGCCACGAACACGGTGAAATCGAGCTGATACTAAACAACTGCGAAAATATTCAATATCACCGGATGGGCGGATATGATGAATGCTGCGGTTTTGCCGGATATGAACAGCCGCATACGCTCAAAACAGTATCAAAACTTATGAGTCAAAAACGTGAAAATATAAAAAATACAAAGGCAGAAACACTGCTTACAACCTGTGCTGGCTGCCTCATCAGCTTGAATATTCAAGCATTATTTACCGGTGTTAAAGCACAAAGGCTTATTTCATTTTTAAAGAACAACTGTTTTATAAAATAATATTACATATCATTAAATTTAACTTTACAAATGAACTGTGTTTTTGTACAATATTAATGTAGAGT
>JAJPXE010000154.1:0-1426 GCA_021205645.1 Candidatus Gastranaerophilales bacterium
AAATGCCGGAGGAATACGGGAGCTATCTGAACCGGTGCCGTGAGATCGTCCGCCGTGGCGAGCTTCGCAAGAAGAAAGGCAAGGACAAGTACCGCCAGTATGTATGGCAAACGCCGTCCGTCATGCCGGAATGGAGGTAAACGAGTGATCGCAATCCTGCCCGGCAAAGGAGGTGACGCCTATAAGACCTGAAAACAGGCGAAAATCATTCGCCAATCGGTAAAATTAGCAAAACAGCGATTTTCAGCAGTCCCAGACGGATAACTCTCCATCTGGGGCTGTTAAAAATCGAAAATCGCCGAAAACGTCAATTCGCCAATCGGGGAAAATTGCCCGAAAATAGCCCCTTAGAGAAAATTTTTGATTTTGGAGGTAGTTTATGTACAAGCTCACGAAAAGAGATAAAGACACGGAGATTTATTACAATCAGTCCAGCGATCCCATGCAAATACGCACCAACGACCCGAAGCTCATCCGGAGGCTGAAAAGATTGAGCGAGGAATATCCGGAGTTATGCAAGCTCACCGAGGAAGATGAAATATGCGGCTCCTATTTCGATGTAGATAAGCGTCGAATCAGTATCCAGGTGACAAGACCCTACTCCGAGGAACGCCGGAGAAAACAAAGCGAGTGGGCGAAGAATAACGGCATTCAGAAAAATAAACCGTAGTGACAGGTTGTTTTTACGAATGGTCTCTTGAAAAGCGGTGAATAGTATGTTAGTATGTTTACAAACAAACAGGAGGTGAAGATATGGTAAGGAACAGTAGCCCTTTTGGTGAGTATTTAAAACAACTTATCAAAGAGGCAGGTATGAGTCAGTGTGAATTTTATACGGCACTTGGAATTAAGAAACCATATTTTTACGATATAGTGTCGGGAAGAATAAATCCTCCACCATCAGAATTACAGTTTAAAGCGGCTGAGATTTTAAAATTAGATGAAGATCAGCGAAAGAAATTCTATGATTTGGCTGCTAAAGGCCGCGGTGATGTACCTGCGGATATTGCCCTTTGGATTGCAAAAGATCCAGAAGCTGTTAATAATATTCGTAATAACATGCAACTTACTACTTAATCGGAGGTCAGTAAAATGGAAGAACTTAAAGAAGGCTATATTTTGGATTATATTTCGGGACTGCCGGTTAAAGAAACACCCGAAGAAATTGATGCAGTGCAGCCATTCTCAAAAATATTGGTAGATGATTATGGCTATCCAAAGGCAAATGTGCATACAAGACCACAATATCGAGTCAAAGTTAGACCGTCCGACAGGAAAAAAGAGTATCCAGTCGATATTGCTGTATTCACAAGTGATGTTCATTCTGATGATAACAGCTACATTATTATCGAGTGCAAAAAGAAAAATAGGAAAGATGGAAGAAGTCAACTGGAAGATTATCTCCGTTTTTCAAAAGCATATCTTG
>JAJPXE010000154.1:1436-2575 GCA_021205645.1 Candidatus Gastranaerophilales bacterium
ATCTTGGTGTTTGGTTTAATGGAGAAGAACGCCTTTATCTTCAGAAGATAGAGGAAAGCGGTAAAATCATGTTTGAGGAAATTCCTAATATCCCTCGGTATGGTGAACGTGTTGAGGATATAGGAAAGTTCAAGCGAAAAGATTTACGACCTGCCGAAAATCTTAAGCCGACATTTAGAACGATTCGGAATTATCTTGCTGCCAATGCTGTTGGCATTACCAGAGATGAAGTGTTTGCGTCTCAGATCATTGATTTAATATTTTGTAAAATCTATGATGAGCGTTTCACCAGGCCGAATGATACGGTCAAATTTCGTGCCGGAATAAATGAGAAGGATGAAGATGTTCGTGACAGGATTCTACAATTATTTGAACGGGTTAAAAGTCAATATAATGATGTTATAGATGTTGCTGATTCAATCATCCTTGACGCTAAGTGTATAAAGTATATAGTTGGAGAATTGCAACTCTATAGTTTGAAAGATAGCTCAAGAGATGCTGTTGGAGAGGCTTTTGAGATTTTCATAGGCCCATCATTAAAAGGTGCGCAGGGACAATTCTTCACTCCAAGAAATGTTGTTAACATGGTCATTAAGATGATTGACCCTGATACTGACGAAAAAATACTTGATCCAGCATGTGGAAGTGGCGGTTTTTTAGTTGAAGCCCTTCGGTATGTGTGGAATAAACTGGAAGAAAAAGGCACAGAACTTGGATGGCCAGAAGCAGAGATTGAAGCTGAAAAGCAGAAGGTAGCAATCAAAAATTTCCGAGGTATTGATAAAGACAGTTTTTTAAGTAAGGTAGCAAAGGCATATTTGGCAATTCTTGGTGATGGTCGTGGAGGTGTACACTGCGAAAATAGCCTGGATTGTTTTGATAATTGGAGTCCAAAAACAATAGAGGATATTCAACCTGGAACATTTGATGTTATTGTGACCAATCCTCCTTTTGGTAAGAAGCTTTCTATTGACACGACGGAGATTTTAAATTTATATGATTTAGGGCATAAATGGAAACAAAATAGCGATGGGACATTTGAAAAGGGTGATCTGGTTGACAAACAGCCTCCGCAGTTATTATTTATTGAACGCTGTTTTCAGATGTTACGCGATGGCGGTCGTATGGGTATTGTGCTT
>JAJPXE010000183.1:0-1603 GCA_021205645.1 Candidatus Gastranaerophilales bacterium
ATTTTGTGGGAATATTTGTTTCTATTCCATATTTTGTATCTAAGACACGTTTTTTCCATTTCTCTTTTAAAGGATTAAGAATAAAACAATTAGGAGAAATATTCTTGTGTGGATTGCCTAATGCAATAAACTCGGTAATTATGACCGTAAAAATGCTTGTATTGAACAGAACTGCTATTGCTACATTGGGCGATAACGGTGCAAGTGCTGTAGCTATATGTAACAACTGCCTTTCTTTCGCATCAATATTTATTGGTGGTACAGCACAAACTATGCTTCCAATAATAGGAGTCCTTTATGGCGAAAATGACCGTAACGGAATGATTTCAGCTGTAAAGAAAGCTTTGAAAATTGTTTTGATTGCAGGTGCAATAATGATAGTCTGCTTTGAATTTTTCCCTACACAAATCTCAAAGCTTTTTAACGTTGAAACAGAAGAACTTATGGCAATCTCTGTAATGGCTGTTCGCTTGTTTGGACTTTCACTTCCTTTTTTCGCTATTGTATATGTGTTTATGTCATTCTATCAAGGTACGGGAAAAAGGTCACTTGCAATAACTATAACCGTATGTGAAGGTTTAGTATTTATAGTTCCTTTTATTTTCATCTTGAATGCTCTTATTCCCGATAGAGGCATTGGAATATGGCTTTCATTTGTATGCACTGAAATATGTACACTAGTGCTTATTTTCATAATGAGCAAGGTTGTTTCTGCAAGAACTAACAAGGAAGGAATATTGCTCCTTGACCCCGAATCTGACAAAACCCTTGATTTCTCCATAAAAACAACCTTGGAAAATGCAGTTGAAATTTCTAAAAAAATTAGTAATTTTTGTAGGGAAAATGGAGTGGATAATAATAGGTCAGATATGGTTGGTCTTGCCGTTGAAGAGATGGTGGTAAATACTATTATCTATGGCTACAAAAATAAATCCGATGAGAATATTGATGTTTTTGTGGGTATTCAAGCACAAGAGATAATAATAAGAATAAGAGATAGTGGTATTCCTTTTAATCCTTTAGAATTTTTACCTAAGGAAGATGAAGAAAGTATTGAATATAAAATCGGTGGAATAAATATTCTCAAACAGATGTCACATTCTTCTGAGTATTCAAGAGCATTAGGATTTAATAATCTTGTAATTAAAATTTAGTTTTATATGAGTATGGATAATAAAAAAATCACCTTGATAACAGTACCTTATGCAGGTGGCACATCTGCTACCTACATAAGACTGCTAAAAAATAAACTCGATGGCAATATAATATACTATGATTATCCTCATCATGGGGCAAGATTTGGTGAAAAATCTTCTGACAGTATAGAGGAAATTGCAGTACAATTGGCTGAAACAATAGCTAATAATATAATCGTAGGAAAAGAATTTTCTATCTTTGGTCATAGTATGGGTGCTATGGTTTCATATTGTTGTGAAGTAATTCTTGAACAAAACTATGGACTCTGTGCAAATACATTGTTTTTATCGGCTTGTTTGCCACCTAAACTTTTTTATCGTACAGCAGATTTTTTCAAAAGCTATGATGAGATAACAGACTATCTTATTAACAAAAGGAATCTATCTTACGATTTAATTAAATCTGA
>JAJPXE010000183.1:1613-2563 GCA_021205645.1 Candidatus Gastranaerophilales bacterium
GATTTCTGCACCAATAGTAGCTTTATGTGGAACTCAAGATGAAGATATATCACCTGAGGATATGTGTATGTGGCAAGAACACACAAAAAATGACTTCCGATTATTTAAAATATTCGGGGACCATTTTTTTATTGAAACCAATAAAATCGCTGTACTTGAAATACTTATGCAGTATGGAATATGACATCAAAAGCAAGTGGTTGGCAACATGGATTAAAAGCAATACTATTTGAAACTTTATATGCAGTGTTGCTTTTTATAGTAAACTTCAAGTTATATTGAAAGGATTAGGTGTAATGGAAAAAAAATTTTACAACCTTAGCGGTTCGCAGAAAAATATTTTAATGGCTGAACAGTATTTTGCAGGTAAGCCCGTAAACAATGTATGTCAACTTATTCACTGTGGAGTTGTTGATGTTCCTCTTATGATTAAGGTCATAAATGATTTTATCGAGCATACACAAGCTATTAGATTCGTTCTTACCGATGTTAATGCACTTACAGACGAGGCTCAACAGTATATAAAACCATATTTATATGAAGAAATTCCTGTGTATGATTTGGAAAAAGACAGCGATGAGTATAAAAGGATTCTTAATGAAATATATTCAACTAAACTTGAGCCTACAAAGAAAATGTATCGCTTTGCAATAATCCGTTTCCCCAATAATGCGGTAGAAATTGCTATTTGTACACATCATTTGGTTACAGACGGATATTCTTATTGTGAATTAACAAAACTTCTTATGAGGAATTATCTTCTTGCAGTAGATGGTGAACCTATGTCTGTAAGAATGAATGATTACACAGATTTTATTGAAACAGAACAAAAAGCTTTTAGCGGAAAAACCTTTGAACGTAATGTGAAATTTTGGAATGAATATTTGGAAAAGGAATTCACTCCTGCCAAATTTACAATTAAAGATGCAGGAAATAACATAGTTTCTGAC
>JAJPXE010000234.1 GCA_021205645.1 Candidatus Gastranaerophilales bacterium
GTATTGTATATATGGATATAGCAATTTGTGTTTTTTAGCTTTTTCTGTATAAGTTATTACATCATGGGTTGTAAAGGTTCGATGTTTTACTTCTATGACAACTCTTGGAATATAGTCATTTTCGACTTCTTCGTAAACCAATAAATCTGTTTCAAAATAACGTGCTTTTGATTTGTCAGTATTAATTTCCTCCTGCTTCAAAATAATTTTTTGCTTGCTTACATCGCAACCCGCACAATAATATTGGAGTTTTACATTTTTCTTTATAATACAGCCGCACAGATTACACTCATTCAGGGAATCAAACATATTTTCAACAGCATCCTTTTCTGTTCTTATTTCATTTTCGTCCATTCTATTTGTTCCTTATTGTTATTTTATCTGTCACATAGATTAATTGGATTATACATTTGTTCCTTTCGCCTATCACGGCATTGTATCTGTTCATCCGTGTGTTAACCTGTTTATTTCAATTATTTTGCTAGAACTCACTCATTACTACGGTTTGTTAGCTCTCCGTTTTCCAGCATATCAAGAAACATTTCCAAAATATAAAGCTGCCATTTTTGATCAGGCTTATATTCAGAAATATCTTCATCTTTGAAAATATCCTTATGTGCAGAAGAAAGCTGATAATCTTTTAACCAAATTCCCACGGCACGGGGCATCGGAAGCTTCTTCTCAGGTTCAATATCAGGATATATTTTATTATAAAGTTCTCTTACAATATATTTATTTTCACCGTTTCTGACCCTTTTCAAATCAAGCGGAGCATCAAGATATGTATAAGCATACGGCATAACAATATTCATATTATTTAGCTTAAATGGGAGTATATAATCGTGCAAAGCCATTTTCACATAATGATCATTTAGAAACTTATGAACATCAATACTACAATCTGTCCTTGCTTTTTCAAATTCCGAAAAGTCATCAACCGGATTTTTAAGTATCTTATCAGGGCATAAAAACGTATATCTTTCAATAAAATCTTCAAGAGACCAATCCTTAGACAATAATCCGTCAAACCCGCCAAATTTTAAGTCTGCATTTTCACCGCATAAAACAGTTTTTATACCATCTTTATGAGCTTCCTCGCAAATTCTATAAATCATAGGCTGGATTGAGTGATGTGGCATTTTGCTTTTCTTCATCAGAATTTTTGAAATTCTGTTCATATCTTCCCATGTTATTTCAACAACTCTTAAATCCAGATTGCATTTTTTTGCATATCTTTTTGCTCTTTCGACTTCATTAACGGAATTTTCCGCAATTGATTTCATTGTATATGCAATACTTCCTTCGGGCATGTATGATGCTAAAATTGCGGAATCAATACCACCTGAGAGCATTATGCCTAATTTCTCATCTTTATTGATTTTATTGAATATTATTTTTATTGTATTGTCCAAATCCTGCGATGTTTTGACAGGAATAGTTCCCTCATCTTTTAGATATATTTTCTCCGGTATAATATTCTCTTCCCAAGCATAGCCGTCAAGAACAGTTCTATACCTTAAAAAATCACTAATACATTTATGTTTATCAATAATCATAGTAAATCTCCCTTGCTATTGCGTAATTCCAGCAGTGTTTTATTTATCAGAGTTGAACTTGTACCTTTTGTATATGGAAAATATACCACCCTGACATTAACCTTTTTAAACTTTTCTTCCATTTCCTGCCATGACGGACTTTTAAACCAATCATCTCCTACAAACAGTATGTCAAAATGGATTTTTTCCCACATTTTGTATTTGTCTAATTCTTCCTGTGGAATTGCGGCGTCAACATATTTTATATTTCGTACTATTTCTATACGCTCTTCAAATGGTATGACAGCTTTTTTATGCTTGTATGCTACCAGCTCATCAATCGTAACACCTACAATCAACTTATCGCACAATCCTCGTGCATTTTTTAATAAATTCAAATGTCCGATATGAAATAAATCATATACACCAGATGTGTAGCCAATATTCATTTTACCTCCCTTCTCCTGTATGTAATCTATCGTGCAAAGCTAGTACTTCCGATAAATTAATTTGTTTGTTATGTCTTAGTATCATTTCTTGCGGAAACATCATATAATTGCCGTAATATTCAGTTAAAATTCTGTCATAATCATTCGGAATATAGTGTTCAACATTTTCAAATTCCATTTTAATTAATGGAAACATTGAGTTTTGGTTATAACATATCGGTTCATGAAAAGATTGAGGGGTAAGCTGCTCTATTCCCAGAATTATGCCGGTTTTTTGTTCGTTGTCTGAATATTTTTTAACATACTCATCTAAGACTTTGTTTAACTTTGCTATTTTATGATTAGTCCTATCTTCATAACAAATATCGGAATAACGTTCCATTCTTAATTTTTTATAAAATTTGTCGATTTTTCTTCTGCATTTGAGCCAATTTTCCCAAACTTCATCTTTTTTGCTAATATCACACCAATCAAATGGGAAAATATCCACCCACGCAGATGAACAGGTATTTCTGAAGCAAAATCTATAAACTTTACATCGTGTACAAGAATTATAATG
>JAJPXE010000255.1 GCA_021205645.1 Candidatus Gastranaerophilales bacterium
GTCATCCAGAACATGGATGCGGATTGAAATTTGTTGAATCACTTTCACAAGAAGAAATTTGCCGCATGGTATTCACCATGCGGCACTCTCTTTATCCTCAAAACATCAACAATTCATTCATACTTTCTTTCAAATTCACTCCAAGTTCGCTATCATAATAATTGTGTCTAAGACCTACCGCACCGCACTCATACAAGAGCAATGCACCTTCATCCTCCATCTTTCGTAACATTCCCCGATAAACAGTAACGGTATACTTCTGCGCTTTTCTTAAAATATCATTCACTTGCCCCATATTCGATTCCGATTCCAATTTCTCCATAAGATTCTTTGCTTCTTTATTATACGGGACAATGACATCCAGGGTATCGCTGTCAATCACCTCAAACAGTTCTCCAGCTGTCTGAAATGCCTGCGCACTATATCGTAAATGCTTATTTCCATTCAAATTCCATCTCAGGGCATTCTCTGACAACAGATTTAACAGTGTTGTGCTGACCGAACCATCCTTTACATTATAAGATAGCTAACCTTTTTCTTCTGCATAAAGAAGAGAAAAATACTGACGCATCACTTCAACCGAAAGGTAATCATTTTCTACATCTTTCTTCATAAGAAAACGCATCGTATTTTGCTGCGCATGTTTTATTTGTTTTAGATTTCCAAGATTTTCATCATCCACTTTCAACACATATACCGGTGCCGTTCCATCATGTTCCCCATTTCGATTGCACCGTCCCGCGGCCTGCGCCAAATTATCCAACCCCGACAGGAAACGTACCACACTGGCAAAGGAGATATCAACTCCTGCTTCTATCAGCGGGGTTGTGATACATATTACCTTTTCCTTCCGTATCAGGCTCTCCTTCAGGAAATCCAGTTTATCCCTCCGATGTTGCGGACACAAATTCGTACTCAGACACACAATCGATACATCTTCTTGCATATCGTCCTGACTTATCAATTTCTGCAATCTTTCTCTCATTTCCGCAACAGATTTCTTGGTATTCACAATAACAAGCAGATTCCTGTTTTTCTCGAAAACATTTTTACAGAACTCTGCCGCCTGATCATAGGTATAGGCGCAGGTGCCAATCTCCGGAATAATCTGTGTACGTTTAAACACCGCAAAGTCTTCTCTGTAATCACCGATCATCTGTGAATCTTCATCCATCAAAATCGGATAGTCGCTCTTTGTGAAATCCGGCTGAGTCGCGGAACACAGAACAATAACGCCTTTGCACATTTCTTTTAAAAAGTTCATAGCCAGATAAAACAGATTCACACATTTTAATGGCAACGACTGCACTTCATCCACAATGATGACTGCACGACTAAAACGGTGCATGCGCCGGACAGAAGAAGTTTTTCCAAGAAACAGTGTATTCAGAAACTGCACCATCGTTGTTGCAATCACGGGTTTATCCCACCTGGCAGCGTAAAGCTCATATTCTGCCAATTCTTCCTCATTATCTATTTCCTGTACTACATTAGAATGATGCTCCAGAAAATTTTCCTCTCCAACAATTTCTTTAAACACATCGCTGTTCTGATCAAGGATAGACATAAAAGGAGCCACATAAATAATCCGCTCCGCCTCATGCCCTATCCCATATTCAATTGCATATCGAAGAGACGATAACGTTTTTCCTCCGCCTGTCGGCACAATCAGTTGACAGATTCCTGCCTCATGTCTGGCAAAGTCTCTGCATCGATTCGATATATCGTTTCTCTGTCTTACAATGCGCTCATTTTGTAAGGCGAAAGTTTCCGCTTTACGCTTCATATAGGCTTCATAATTGTCGTGAAAATATTCAAATAATTTTTTCCTGTCATAATCAAGTTCAATCTTCCTGTTCATCATGAATTCCGAGGTATTTGTCCTGTCTGCATCAATCAACATGGACTGCACCACACGTTCAAACATACCCATATAAAAAGCAAAAGCGGTACGTTTTCTCATGGAAATGGCTTTTAATTTTTCCCTGATCTCATGGTATTCTTTGTTTGCAAAACCAATATACTCTCTCAGAAGATCCTCCGATATGATTTCCTGAACATGGCTTTTGGCCAGCTCATAATTTTCGTCCTTACCTGTACGTCTGGTCAGATAATCCGTACCATCGGTTAGTACCCAATCATGTAGGCCATGATGAGAAACTATGATTCTTGCAATAAAATGCGATACATCATAAAATTCTGCTCCCAATGTGTCGCTAAATTCGATAATATACCTCGCACCCGCATAACTGTGGTCAATTTCTCCTCTGCGATAGGATTTGTTTCCTCTTACATAATCATCAAATTTCTGCGTAAACTTTCCTATATCATGTAATAATGCAGCTATATATGCAATATAATCAGTTCCTGTAGAATTTCCGTACTTTTTGCAAAACTCTGCCGTTTCCTGACAATGTTCCTTTACCGTCTGTATCTGTACGTCGCCATTCTCTTCTCTGACATGTGCTGCAAATTTCTCATATTCTTTCACTTCTGATACCCTCCCTTTATCAATTATTGATA
>JAJPXE010000171.1 GCA_021205645.1 Candidatus Gastranaerophilales bacterium
AATAAATTCACTCCCCGACCCCGCACAAAAACCGATTGAAGAAATTTCGCTTATATTAGTATTATTTGTATATCTCAAATTCGGCGAAATTAACCTTAACCTTGTTTCCAGTTCCGATAATTTTATTGGTTTGTCAAATCTGACAATTCTGACAAATTCATGAGATGTTTCTGCCGGAAGCCAGCCTATTTTTTTTATTAAAGCATCAGTCGTTCCGCCAGATGCTTTATCCATATTAGTGTGGGCACAATACATATCAATATCCGAATATTTAACCGGCACACAAAAAAGCGGATGATGGGAAATTATCATATCGCATTCAGATAATTTTGCCTGATTATAAATATCGTCAGTGATTGTAAGCGCAAGCATGACCTTTTTTACATCTTTATTAACCGTGCAGACAATCCAGCCGGAGGCATCCCAACTCTCCTGTGTATCAAGCGGTGCATACTGTTCAATTCTTTTTGTTATTTCAAATTTATTCAAAAATATACTCCAGTATCTCTCTTGCAATATGCTGTTTTGTATTTTTTTCAAGATGTTTTATATTAAGCGATTTATCCAGAATATAGACTTCATTATCATCAGAAGAGAATCCGATATCTTTTCTTGAAATATCATTTGCAATCAGATAGTCGCAGCCCTTGTTTATAATTTTTTGTCGGGCATTTTCGATTAAGTTTTCACTTTCGGCACAAAAACCCGCAATTTTAACTTTATCGTTTTTTGTCTGTGAGATCTTTTTCAATATATCCGGATTTTTAACGAATTTGAGGGTTAGCGCATCTTCATTAGTTTTTTTTAGTTTTTGTTCCGAATAATTTTCAATCCTGTAATCTCCGACTGCCGCCGCCATAATTATGCAGTCTGAATTATGAATATGTTTAACGATTTCTTTTTCCATTTCGAGAGCTGATTGAACCTGTGTGACTTCATACGGACGGTTAATATCAAAAGTTGATATTAACCTGACATTTCCGCCCATTAAGTGGGCTGCATCAGCCAGTGCGGTTCCCATTTTGCCTGATGAAAAGTTTGAAATATATCTTACGGGGTCAATTTTTTCAACTGTTCCCCCTGCTGTTATGACGATTTTTTTACCTTTCAGCTTTTTTGAGAGATTAAGAGTTTCAACAGTTGCATTATAAATTGTTTCAATGCCGCAAAGACGTCCGTTTCCTTCTGTTCCGCAGGCAAGATACCCCGACTCCGGCGGAAGAATTTTATAACCGTTGTTGTTTAGTTTTTTTATATTGTCTTGAATAACAGGATTTTTCCACATATTAGTATTCATTGCAGGTGCTATTATAACGGGTTTAATAAATGCACAACAGGTTGAAGTTAAGAGATTATCACAGATACCGTTTGCTATTTTAGATATAGTATTTGCTGTTGCGGGAGCTATGACAAGAATATCGCCCTCATCACAGAGCGAAATATGCTCGGGTTTATACTCGTTTATTTCAAAATTATCTTTGTAAATCCCGTTTCCGGATAATGTTACAAGCGTGAGTTCCGATATAAAATGCATAGCGTTAGGTGTTGCAAGAACTTTTACATTAAAACCGTTCTTTTTATACATTCGTATAAGTTCATATATTTTATAAGCGGCAATTCCGCCGGTTATACCTATTAAAATTGTTTTATTTTGTGACAGTTCCATTTTTATCAACCGTTAATAATTTTTTCTATTTGTTCAACGGCATTTTCAACCGTGTCATTTACTATTATATAATCAAAAAGTTTTGAGTTTTCTTTTTCGATGTTGACAAAATTAAGACGTTTATTTATTGCATCTTCTGATTCGGTGTGTCTGCCTCTGAGTCTTGAGACCAGTTCTTCATAAGACGGAGGTGCAATAAATATCAAGATTGCGCCGGGCATTTTGTTCTTGATTTGCAATGCGCCCTGCGTATCAATTTCAAGCAGTACGTGAGAATTTTTCAGCGTATTTATAACGAATGATTTTTTTGTTCCGTAACAGTTGCCGGAAAATTCTGCCCATTCTAAAAACTCATCATTAGACACAGATTTTTCAAATTCTTCACGTGTTGTAAAAAAATAGTTTACTCCGTTTATTTCTTTAGGACGCGGCATTCGTGTTGTACATGATATCGACAATTTGATATCGGAATGTTTTGAAATCAGTGATTTTATAACCGTGCCTTTGCCAACGCCTGATGAGCCGGATATGACAAACAATTTTTTTGACAAATCTTTCATTGTATTGAATTTTACAGGAAAAATTTTTTGTTTTCAAGTTAGGGTTTACGCCATTGCACCGGAGGCAACTCTGTTAGTGCATCACTGCTCCGCATATCCGGAGAGGGCTTTTATCTTTTTCCCCTCTCCCGACGGGGAGAGGGGTCAGGGGTGAGGGGGTTGCTGCGCACGACAGTCACATCACCTGCAGGGGTAAATGGATTATATTCTAAAATCCGCAAGGTTATCACCTCACGTACAGATATCACCTCACCCGAATTTGTAAATTCGCTATCGCTCATTAACAAATTCTGCC
>JAJPXE010000133.1 GCA_021205645.1 Candidatus Gastranaerophilales bacterium
GGCGATAAGATGTTTTTTCCTGATGAGACGATGTGGAATGTGGGTCAGGGAGCGGCTAAGCTGGCGATGACTCCTGGTGCGTACTATTCGAATCAGTCCATTGGTATTATTTTAAGTGATAAAAGTTATTTTGAACTTCTTGCGCCAGAGACAGAATTGAATCAATGGAGTAAGAACTGCCGATTTGGGATTGTGGATACAAGTAAAGAGGCTCGGTTTATTTTTGGCGGAAGCCCGGATATTGAGAAATCTTCGGAAAGATTCAGAACATTGGAAGTGCCTTCTTATAGTTTCCTGCAGGAGCAGATTGAGGTACAGGCTTTTGTTGATAATGATATGATTTTCAGGGTTCTTGCCGGAAGTACTATGAGAAGTAAAGAATACCAGAGAGTATGGGAATATCCGCAGTTGAAATGTTATTATAAACTGCCAGAGAGGAACCGATGATGGAAGAAACTTTTGTAAGTACAGTTGCATTTAAGAGCAATCTGCAGATTATATCAGCAAAAAGCATACGCGAAGATAAGAGATTTCTGGCTTCGGTGAGAGATCCATTTGGTCTTGAGTTTATGCGAAAACGAAACCTTCCGATGACACCGATTCAGCTTGTTGAATTCAATAAAGCATCAATGCATTGCGTATATGCTTTTGAAGGCGACTATCCCTTTGGGACGGTTATTGATAAAAACGGGGCCGAAAAAGTTGTGTGTAAATGCATTAACATAAACTGTGGAAATTTTGCACAATGTCGACCGGATTTCAAACCTGAGGAGATGAGGTCATCAGATGAGAACAGTGCTTTGAAAGATGCTGTACAAAGAGCTCTTTCTATTTTTTCTGCAGAATCTGAACCTGATGATGATCAGGATGGAGATATTTCCGCAGCATCTTTGATTTTTGATAGTACAGAGACTGATGCTCCTGACTCTACAATATCATCTGAAACACCGGTTCAATTATCCACAGAAGATGAAATTGCGGTTGATGAGCAGGAGAATGAACAGCAAAAAAGCGAGGAAGCGCCAGAGACAATAGAAGACGCGACATTTGCATCATTTACCGTTGTAGAACAGGGTGTAATTATCAGATCAGCGCCGGAAAAAAGGTCTGTCGTAAATGCTGGTCCGGGGACGGGGAAAACATGGACACTTATAGAAAAAGTCAAATATATGTTGAATGATGATAATGTGGATCCGGAGAATATTCTGATCCTGTGCTTTTCGCGCGCCGCTGTTGATGTTATCAGATCAAGATAAAAAAAATCAGCGGATAAAGGAGAACTTCCGTTAACCTGGCATATGGTTGATGTGAGAACTTTTGATTCATTTTCAACCTATATGTTGGCATGGTTATCTGAAAATATACCTGAATTGCTTCCGGAAGGATTTTCTCTTGAAGCTCTGGATTATGATTCACGGATAGCAATTGCTGCCTCGGTATTTAAAAAAGATAAAAATATGCTTGCGGAATATGAGCATATCATAGTTGATGAAGTACAGGATCTCGTTGGTGTACGTGCCGAACTTGTATTGTCGATTCTGGAAAGTCTTCCTTTTAGGTGTGGATTTACACTACTAGGCGATTCCTGTCAGGCATTATATGATTACCTAGCAGAGGATAATGCGGATGTTTTATCATCTGCCGATTTTTATAAGAGACTGTTCCATGAGTTCAACTATGCTGACTACTATACATTAGATAAAAATTACAGACAGGGAGATGAGTTTGGCAGCAGTACAGTTCCTTACAGGGAGACAATTCTGGCCGGGAAACCGGAAGACAGAATCAGAGAAGCAACTGCTTTAAGTGAAAGAATTAATACGGCAGATATTAATCTGAAACACTTTTCCGTTGAAAAAGCTAATGAGTACGTAAAGAAGGGTACTCTTGGAATCCTGACAAGGACAAATGGCCAGGCACTCCAGATTTCTGCATGGCTGCGTAATGAAGGAGTGGATCACCAATTACAAAAACAATCGGGGGCGAGAGATTTTGCCGGATGGATTTCAAAGGTTGCTTTTAACTCTGAAACAGATGTGCTGGGAAAAGAAGAATTTATCAGTATCTTTGAAGGGATTTATCATACGGACACTTCCGTATCCGAACAATACTGGAAGGCGTTGATCAGCACGCAGAGGAGTACGGAAAGTAACTATTTTGAAATTGAGGATCTGCTTCGCGGCCTTCTGGAAAACGCCAGAGATTCACTTCTGTTTCAGGATCCAGAGTGGAGAACATCGGCAATTACTGTGAGCAATATTCATCGCGCAAAAGGGAGAGAATTTGACACGGTTCTCGTGATAGAAGATGTAATTTCTCAGATGACTCAACTGGAAAATGACGATGAACTGGAACATAAGGTTTGTTATGTAGCTCTGACACGACCTAAAAAGAGAATAGAAAAAGTGATGTTAAGCCCTCAATATATTTATATTATGAAGGACGAAACAAGACGGTGCTTTCGAGGAGGTGGGTTTGCCGGAAGAAAATATCTGTCTCATTTTGAAGTGGGAGAATCC
>JAJPXE010000145.1 GCA_021205645.1 Candidatus Gastranaerophilales bacterium
GTGCGGTGCTTGTAAAACAAGCACCGCACTGCAATGAATAACCTAATTTATTATGTTTTATTCACCATATTATTCTTCTGTAATTTCATTATCATTTGCCGGCTCTCTGTTAATTAATTCCAGAGTTTCTTTTATCGTATCCGACAAATTTTCGTAATATTTTCTTTCCTGTCCTTTTATTGATATTTTAGTTCCGGTTTCCGCTATTTCGCCCATTTGTTTCAACAGATCGGATGTCATTATAATTTCTCTGAACAATGTTCCTTCATCTCTTATACTCTTTTTTAAATCGCCTGAATACAATTCTTTCCAGTTATCAGTAGAATTTTCTGATATACTATTTAATTCCGCCCACTTATAAACATGCTTTATTGCATTATTATTTGGCTTTAATTCGCAGTTTCCCTGCCTTGAATAGATGTTTTTATTATAATCATCAATTCTGTTTGACATTTCATTTGTCAGTTGAACAATTTTATCATCATCAAATTCAAATTCGCCTATTTTTTGCGGGAAATCTGATTTCGGCACACTTTCCATATTGGCAAGCCCTGCTGCAAAAG
This sequence comes from Candidatus Gastranaerophilales bacterium, assembly GCA_021205645.1. Classification (GTDB taxonomy): domain Bacteria; phylum Cyanobacteriota; class Vampirovibrionia; order Gastranaerophilales; family Gastranaerophilaceae; genus UBA2883. Next base: position 564 of record JAJPXE010000145.1, read on the forward strand.
CTGCAAGCTGTACCGGAGTCAGGTTTGCAAAATCCTTATTCGTTATACTGTCTATCACAGGTATTTGTTCATAACCATTGATTTTTGTGAGAAGTATACCTTTGTCTGTTAGATTATTATTTTCATCCAAATAATCATAATACTTGAGAACATGTTCTTTAGCTGTAAATTCTTTTAGCATATTATCAGCATTTTCTTGACGTTTTACAGAATCTTCATCATAAGCACACAGTGATTTTTTAAGTATTGGTTTAAGTAAATCTTTATCTCTATAAGTATCATTGGCATTAGCGACGAAAGAGTAATCTATCTTGAAATGACTGTCAATATCATTTGAGGGCGTGTTTATAAGTTCGTCAAATTTCTTTTGCTGAGATTTATTCGAAGCCATAACAAAACAGTATCCAACAGTATCAATACCCCGTCGTCCGGCTCTGCCCGCCATCTGGTGAAATTCGTTCGGTGATAAATATCTTTTGCGGTCATCTCCGTCCGGGTTATCAGTTGGCTTTCTCACTCCGGATATAACAGTTGAGCGCGCAGGCATGTTTATTCCTGCGGAAAGCGTTTCTGTCGAAATAACAGCTTTGAGTAATTTCTTCTGGAATAATTCTTCTACAAGCTCTTTTTGTTCGGGAAGCATGCCGGCATTGTGGAGTGCATAACCGTATTCTAATGCTTCATAATCAATTGTTTCACCAAGATATTTACCTTCATTTTTATATTTTTGAACGGTTCGTTTTATCTGTTGAGATTCTTTGTTTGTCGTTAGTTTAGGAGCATTTTCTTTCAGATAAGATAAAGTTGCTCTGCCCTCACGTTTGCTGAAAATAAAAAATATTGCGGGAAGTTTATCTTCATTTTGGAGTTTTGTAACGACATCAACATAGCTTTCTTTAGAGGGCATTGCACTGTCTGATTGAGCAATCTGATTGGCTTTTGCTTTGGCTCTTGCCCTATCTGCCTTAGATCCTCCGCCTCCGCCTCTTTTTTTTGTAGGTTTTACATTTATCACCTCAAATTCCAGAGGTACATGCCTGTTTTCCGACGGAACATTCACCATAACGGTGTGGATATCGGCATTTTTTGCTCTGTATGAGGAGTTTGGAGTGACTTTTTCCGATATTTCATGCCCTTTGATTGATGCCATCCAGTCGGTTATTTTTTCAGGGTTTGCCATTGTGCCGGATAACGAGAGGATTTGTACCTCAGGATCGGTAAACATAATTGCCTGTTCCCATACACCGCCTCTGTCGTTATCTCCCAGATAATGAAGCTCATCAAATACAACGGTTTGAAGATTATCCAATATCGGATTTCGTTCTTCCATTTTGTCTTTAACAACCATATTTCTGTATACTTCGGTTGTCATAATCACAATGGGTGCATCTTTATTTACTTTCTTATCCCCTGTAATAAGTCCGACATTTTCTATGCCGTAGATTTTTTGAAACTCTCTTATTTTATCATTGCTGAGAGCTTTTAGAGGAGTTGTATAGAAAGTTTTTTTGCCGTCTTGAATATTTTTGTTAATGACATAGTGTGCTATAGCAGTTTTGCCTGTTCCTGTCGGGGCTGTGACAATAACATCATTACCTTTGTACAGGTTTTCCGCTGCGGCTTTCTGATAAATGTCCGGACGGAACGGTTTGCCGCTTGATTTATCAATCGGCAGGTTAAAATAATTATCGTTTAAAGTTTTATAATAACTTTCACCTTTAAATGATATCAGTGATTTATTAAAATAGTTCAGGTTATTTATGTTATTTGAATTGATTGAATTTGAAACAGCCACAGAACAGCTGTTGTTTTTACTATTTCTGATATCCTTTTGCCGGGGTTTTATATTTAGTTGGTTGATTGTTAACATAAACTATGCCTTTAATTATATAATTGTTATAAAACTCTAAACTTAATTTTTTGTTGTTAATACGCGGAATA
>JAJPXE010000244.1 GCA_021205645.1 Candidatus Gastranaerophilales bacterium
GTTATGAATAATGAACTGCAAACTAAATTGGGACAAAGAATAAAACAATTAAGGCTTACAATGGGGTTAAGCCAGGAGAAACTTGCCGAAAAACTTGATATTGCAATAAACACTTTGAGTAATATTGAGCGGGGAAATTCTTTTATGACATCTGCAACAATAGAAAAACTGGTTAAAATTTTCGGGATTTCTTACGAGGAATTATTCAGTTTTGGCGGGAGCCATGAGGACAACGTGGATTTATATGACAAAATTATATTCAGATTAAATCTTATTAAAAATAGCCCTGAAAAGCTCAAAATATTTGAAACGATAACAAAGTTATTTATATAGTTATCAAAAGAGCAGGTTCAATACCTGCTCTAAAAAAGTAAAGTATTAAAAGTGCGGATTAGTCTGCATAGCAGCTTAAGAGTTTGTTATTTCTCATATTTTTAAGTGCACGCAGTTCTGTTTGACGGATACATTCTTTAGTCACCCCGTAAATGTTTCCGATTTCCTCAAGTGTTCGTTTTGAAATACTTCCAAGTCCGTAGCGCATTTTTATAACATCCTGTTCACGTTCTTTAAGTGTTGCAATAACTGTTTCCAGATCACGTTTCAGACTTTCGGCTTCAACAGCAGCTTGTACATCAGATTTTGTGTCTTCAAGAATATCTGCAACATTCATATCTTTGCCGTTCTGGCATTCCATGCTGCCCTCTATTGAGATTGTTTTTGAATACGCAGAGAGGAATGTGTCTAATTTATCCGGTGCAATATTCATTTTTTCCGCAACATCTTTGTTTTTAACCTGACAGTTATATTTTCTTTCCATTTCAGCTTTAATTTTAGAGAATTTAGACAGGGTTTCCTGAATATATACAGGGATTTTCATGCTGTGTGATTGTTCTGAAATAGCTTTAAACATGGCCTGTTTAATCCACCATGTTGCATAGGTTTGAAATTTGTATCCGAGTTTCCAGTTATATTTTTCAACTGCAACCATTAAGCCGAGATTACCTTCTTGAATAAGGTCAATCAGGGGCAGGGCAGACATATGAATTGCTTTCTTTGCAACGCTTATAACCAGTTTCAAATTTGATTGGATAAGTATTTTTTTAGCTTCTTCATCGCCTGATTTAATTCTTTTAGCGATTTCACGTTCTTCTTCTGTTGACAGTGATTGGTATTTTGCGATATCCCTGATATAACGTGCTAAATCAGAGTCGGTACACGATTTTAAAACTCCATAACTTGACGGTCTTGTTGCTTTTGAGGTCTGTTTCATTTTGATAGGTAAATTGTCGCTCATAAAAAACTCCTTCGATACACAAATCTAAATTTTAATAAATATTTTTGCAGATGTAAAATAGGGTATATATACACTTAGAATTTCGGGCACACCTTTTATTACTAAAATAAAACCTTTATTATAACCCTGGTTTCTATGATATACTATTTATATACCCATTTTCTTAAAAAAATCAACATTTTGTTTATGTTTTGTAATATATCGTAACAAGTCTTAAAGATGTTGTGAATTGTAACTCCAGTATTTGTGGGCATTTTCTGCTTTGTATCATAATGTTAAGCATATAATGAAGAAAAGGCAATCTTTGCTTCGATATATACTTTATATATACATAAAGGGATAAACTATTACAGGGTACAATTAAATATTTAGCGGTAATCAACTGATATCGGCTTAGATATAAAGATACATTCCGGCATGCTTGATATGTATATCAATGCAGATATGGGAAGTATTGCAGAAGCAGAGAAATCAGGGGAGTGCCCGGGAATGACCCGTAAGAGGTTCTTGTTCTTTTATATACTGAGATACAGAGGATAAGGGTACGGACATTATGGCAGTCGGAGCTAGAGATTTTATTGACAAATTACTTGTAGAAAAATACGCAAAGGAACAGGTAGATAACCATGATAATGCCGAGTCCAGGATATCACCGGATGAAGTATTTGAGGTGATGAGTTGTGCATCAAACAATGCAATAAATTACTTCAAGCTCTCTCAAAGGCTGGCAATAGCGTGTTATGCAGTAAACGCAAAAGCAGCAAAATATCGAAAAATTCAGCCTATAAGACAGGGAGTAAAATAGATTAACATTACGGCAGACATAAAGTCTGCCTTTTTATTTACATGCGGCAAAAATAAAATATTATCTGTTATTTTTTTTTGCGAATATCTTTAAGCCCTCTCCGAACATGCGGAGCAGGAGCTTTCGGGAGCGGGTGTGCGGGAGCGGCAGTGGGAACTGGTTCCCACCCGCTCCGCTTGCGAAGCAGTTGCACTGTCCGCTCCGCCTGCGAAGCTCATAAACTCGTTTCCGCTAGAGAGGGCGGCAAGACTTGCAATTGAGCAGTTTAGTCTTGCAGGTGAGGTGATAACCGTGCAGACTCCGGAACATAATTCATTTACCCCTGCGGTGAGGTGATAACCCCCGTTTACCCTCTCCGGACGGAGAGGGCAGAATTTGTTAATGAGCGATAGCGAATTTACAAA
>JAJPXE010000105.1 GCA_021205645.1 Candidatus Gastranaerophilales bacterium
CTATTACTAAAATAAAACAAGCTATGAATTTTATCATAGCCTGTTTTATTTATTTAAAAGAATATTATTAACTGTTATTCAGCATTTTTATCTTGAACAAACAATTCAGGAGAGCCGAACATCCCCTCGATTTCTTCCAGAATTGCTGATGGTTTTCTTGCTTGATTGCGCTGAGCGGCAGCCCTTTTTTGAGCCTCTCGGTCTTTTTCTTCACTTGCATATGACAAATGATGATAACCTGTACCTGCAGGAATTAGACGGCCAATAATGACGTTTTCCTTTAATCCTCTCAGCATATCTTTCTTCCCCTCAACGGCGGCCTCTGTTAAAATCCTTGTCGTTTCCTGGAATGATGCTGCAGAGATGAAACTTTCCGTATTCAACGATGCTTTTGTTATACCTAAAAGCATATATTCACATTCAGCAGGCTGACCCTCACGTTTTATCACTTCTTCATTGGTATGATTAAAGGTGTTGATTTCAACCATTTCACCGGGTAAGAAATTAGTGTCGCCAGGCTCAAGAATTTTAACCTTTTTGGTCATCTGTCTTACAATCATCTCAATATGCTTATCAGCGATTTCAACTCCCTGTGAACGATATACACGCTGTACTTCGTCTACAAGATACTGCTGTGCTGCCTCTGAACCGCATAATCTGATGATATCGTGCGGATTTAAAGGTCCGCTTGTCAGTGGATCACCCTTTTTGATTTTCTGTTTATTTTGAACAATGATACTCGAATCAATTGTGAACTTGATTTCTTTTCTTATTCCATCTTCATCTTCTAAGAATAATCTCGGAGTATCTTCTTCAATTTCAATAACAGCTGTTCCGTCATATTCAGCTAATATAGCACAATCTTTCGGTTTTCTTGCCTCTAAAAGCTCTTCTACACGCGGTAAACCTTGAACAATATCGCCGGTTTTTTGTCTTTCGTAAAGCAATGTTGCCAAACTATCACCTCTTAGTACAAGTGCTTGCCCGTCAATCTGTAATTGCGTACCGGCACTGATTAGGTAAGGACGACCATTTCTGATTGTAACTTTACCCTTTGAAATCCCTACTACCTGACCGGACACAATCGCTTTTTCGCCGCTGTCAGCAAGAATCGTGTCTTTCTTTATGAAATCACCCTCTTGAACAGTTGCCTTGCCTTTAATTGAGATGTCTGTTTCATAAGCCTTTGATTGCAGCAGTAACCTTCTTGCATCTTCTTCATTACCGCTGATTGATGCAATACCGTCACTGATTGCAAGAACTTCTGTTTTTGCAACTGCTGTCTTAGGCTCTATCAACTCTCCATCCCTGACCAGTAATTCTGTCTGCAACGCATCATTCAGCTTAGAATTACCCTCCAGCTCACGACGAACAATCAATGTTTCAAGTACAACAACCTTTAATTGACCGTTAGTATCAAGCTCTACCAATCCTTTGAGATGTGATAAATAACCGTCCATTGACAATTTTAAACTTGTTCTTGTTAATGTAGCACCGTCAAGACTTCTTACTCTCGTTCCGTCCTTATATTGAAGCTGGGTTTCTGATACAACGTCGATTAAATCATCCGATGTATTAAACCTGATAGATACATCTTTCGGCTTTACTTTCAATATTTGAACCGGTCTTACAAGTATCTGGATAGGCTTTTCTTCTATACTAACGGTTGTATCAATTTCTTCGTCCAAATCATCAATATCTATATCTTCAAAACCTGATTCCATAATTGAAACAATAGAAGTCTGTTTTGCTTTAATTCCTTCAGCAATAACAGTGCCTTTTTTAACAACCGAACCCTCTTCAACTTTTAAATCATTTACGCTTGTCAAAGTGAATACTTCACCCGGTCTGATTGTGATTTCGTGAATTACATCATTAAATTCGTTAAACTCTACAACACCGTCAATATGTGAATAAACATCTTTTACAATCTCTGTTCCTTCTGTTACAACAGTACCGTTTTCAACCATTTTTAATGATGAATCTTTGTTTATCTGGTGCACTTCTTCCGGAATAAATACTATATCACCGGCTTTTGTTATAACCTGATTTTCATCAACTTCAACACCGAGATATTTTATTTCACCTGATGATGGAACAGAATATTCATCGTCTATCAATTCGGCAATTACCATTCCGTTTTCAACAGTAGTATCAACAGGAGCTTTAACGATATATTTTTCGCTTTCTTCTTCCACTGTCCAGAATTGCTCTTTTTTTGTTTGTTCAAATGTTGCATTTGATGGGATTAATGAGGCAATAACAATCGTAAGTTCCTTACCTTTGACAATTTTCTTAATTTCATTACCCTCAAAAACAGCATCTTCAATAGCCAAATCAGAGCTATATCTGACCTCACCGCCGTGCTCACAAATAATCATGGTCTCAGCAATTTTTTCACCGGCTTTAATTTTTTGATTATCCTCAACAAGTATTTTTGAGCCGCCCGGCAGGTTATAAACATCACCCGCAATAACCCATACTATACCGCTCTTGTTTGCAGTTCTTGAGATATTGCCTTGTCTGTCTTTCTTTTCATCAGCAGAGAAATCTTCAAAATAAACCTGCCCTGCAATATCCGAGTTGATATCTTTTGTCGCTTTTTCGGTTAAACGTCCGCTCTCATTCTGTGCTGACGGGTCAAAATCTGCCAGATTGTCGCCTTTTTTTACTTTGTCGCCATCTTTTACGAAAACAACCGCACCAGCAGGAATATGGTATTTATTTGTGCGTTTTTCACCTTTTACCTCAATGTCAGCTTCATATATGGCAACATTTACTACATCACCGTGACGTGTTCTTAATTCCCTTGTCTTAATTGATGATGAAACAATACCATCCTCTCTGACAAGGAATGCTTTTTTAGCCTCTTTAACACCAACCGCACCGCCGGTGTGGAATGTTCTCAGTGTAAGCTGTGTTCCCGGCTCACCGATTGATTGAGCTGCTATAATACCGATTGCTTCACCGATATCTACCATCTTCTGGGTTGTCATTGCCCAACCGTAACACTTCTGGCATACTCCGTATTCCAGACTACAGGTCAAACCAGAACGCACTTTTAACTCGTTCAGCGTTAAATGGGAAATCTTCTCAATATCCTCTCTGCTCATTGTAGTGTTTGCAGGAACTAATAAAGTTTTTCCGTCCGTATCATATATATCTTCTGCGACAGTTCTGCCTAAAAGTCTGTCAATGAGCGGAACAATAACATTATCACCGTCAACAATCGGTTTCATATTTATATAATTGTGACCTCCGCAATCAGCATCTCTGATGATTACATCCTGAGCAACGTCTACAAGACGTCTTGTCAAATAACCCGAGTCTGCTGTCTTTAACGCTGTATCTACCAAGCCTTTACGGGCACCGTATGAAGAAATAATGTATTCTGTCACGGTTAAACCCTCTTTAAAGTTAGATTTAATCGGCAGGTCGATAATTTGACCGGCTGCGTCTGCCATAAGACCACGCATTCCGACCAACTGCGATACCTGCGACAGGTTACCTCTCGCACCGGAGAATGCCATCATATACACAGGATTAAGTCTGTCAAAGTTCTCTACTACCTGCTCTGTTAATTTTGCTGTCGTTTCAGACCAGGTATCAATAACCTTTGTATATCTTTCAACCTCTGTTATTTCACCTTTTAAGTATCTGTTTGTCGATTTTTCAATTTCTTCTTCAGCAGAGGCAAGCAAATCTTTTTTTGTTTCCGGAACAGACAAATCAGATATTGAAATCGTTACACCCGATTTTGTTGCATATCTGTAACCGAGATTCTTTAAAGTGTTTGCCAGCTCACCGGTCTTTGCTCCGCCGTATTCAAGATACATTTGCGATAACAATTTTCTTATTGCGCCTTTATCCATTAACTTGTTAATGAATTCCGGTGTTTTTGATTTTGTTCGTGTATATGTATTTTCCATTTTTTATATTTCCCTTTTAAATTTTCACTATTAAACTACCAATTAAACAAGAGCTTCTCTGACGGCTTCATTAAAGATAATTCTGCCCGGAGTTGTTTCTATTCTCTTGCCATGTTCATCACGAACAATAATTTTATCGTGAAGCTCAAGTGTACCGCTTTCTAATGCGGCAAGTGCATCAGAATAGCTGTAATAGCTGCCCTTTGGCTCCATATCAGGGTTTTCTATAATGGTAAGATAATACATACCGAGAACCATATCCTGAGATGGTGTGATAATAGGTTTGCCGTTTGCCGGTGCAAGAATGTTATTTGTAGCTAACATAAGCATTCTTGCCTCTGTTTGTGCCTCAATAGACAGAGGAACGTGAACAGCCATCTGGTCACCGTCAAAGTCTGCGTTAAACGCTGTACATGCTAACGGGTGAAGCTGGATTGCACGACCCTCTACAAGCTTAGGCTCAAACGCCTGAATGCCTAATCTGTGAAGTGTCGGGGCACGGTTAAGCATTACCGGATGACCGTCAATAACTTCTTCTAATATATCCCATACTTTCGGATCAGATCTTTCAATCTTTTTCTTCGCCGATTTGATGTTCTGGACATATCCTCTCTCTATTAATTTGTTTACTACAAACGGCTTGAACAGCTCAATTGCCATTTCTTTCGGCAAACCGCACTGATTTAACTTAAGAGAAGGTCCTACTACGATAACCGAACGTCCGGAATAGTCAACACGCTTACCTAACAAATTCTGACGAAAACGTCCCTGCTTACCCTCAATGATGTTTGATAACGATTTTAATGCTCTGTTATTCGGACCGACAACAGTTCTTCCACGTCTGCCATTATCAATTAAAGCATCAACAGCTTCTTGAAGCATGCGTTTCTCGTTTCTTACAATAATCTCAGGCGCTCCCATTTCCAAAAGTCTTTGTAAACGGTTGTTTCGGTTTATAACACGTCTGTACAGGTCGTTTAAATCAGATGTTGCAAAGCGTCCACCGTCTAATTGAACCATTGGTCTTAAATCAGGCGGAGTTACAGGAAGAACATCCATTATCATCCACGTAGGATCCGTCTCAGATGAAATCAACGAATCAAGTAACCTCAATCTCTTGATGAACTTACTTTTCTTCTGAACCGAGGTGACGCCTTTTTCTAATTCAGAACGAATTTCTTCTGCCAGATTGTTAATATCAAGCTCTGAAAGCAATTCTTTAATCGCCTCCGCTCCGATACCGACTCTTAGAGTCGTTTCTTCATGTTCGTCCATAAATTCTTCATACTCTTCTTCGGATAACAGCTGTAGTTTCTTAAACTCGCTGTCACCGCCGTCCATTACAATATAATTGTTGAAATAGATAACCTGTTCCAGATCTTTTAGGGTCATATCAAGGAGCAGACCTAAATACGACGGAATACCCTTTAAAAACCAGATGTGAGAAACAGGTGCCGCCAGCTTAATATGTCCCATTCTGTGACGTCTTACTTTTGAATCCGTTACTTCAACACCGCAGCGTTCACATATTATGCCTTTATGGCGGACTCTTTTGTACTTACCGCAGAAACATTCCCAATCTTTTGTTGGTCCAAAAATTCTTTCACAGAACAAACCGTCTCTTTCGGGTTTCAAGGTTCTATAGTTGATTGTTTCCGGTTTTGTTACTTCGCCGTACGACCATTTTAGTATTCGCTCCGGTGAAGCAATGCTTATTCTTATATAATCAAAATAATCAATACTTGTAGACAATTTTAATTTCTCCTTTTCTTGCTCGCTTACGTCTGTTTGATAATTTTACTTTATCAAAACGTTTTGCTCTATAACTCGCCTGATGACATTGATGTATCAAAGAAATTGATATTCAACAGTTCTGAATCCATATCCGATAACACTCTTTTTGGAGCAGCCTTTCTAAGGTCGTCCATATCGGTCATTAAATCGACCTCAACGCCATCTTTCTTTGCAACGGTAATATCCAAACCAATACTTTGTAATTCCCTTACAAGCACCTTGAACGATTCAGGAATTCCGGGTCTTGGAATATTATCACCTTTAACGATTGACTCGTATGCGTGGTTTCTTCCGTTAACATCGTCAGATTTAATTGTAAGCATTTCTTGCAGAGTATAAGCAGCACCGTAAGCCTCCAACGCCCAAACTTCCATTTCTCCGAACCTTTGACCGCCGAACTGAGCTTTACCGCCTAACGGTTGTTGTGTAACTAATGAATACGGACCGGTACTTCTTGCATGAATTTTATCATCAACAAGGTGGACAAGTTTAAGAATGTATGACAATCCAACTGCAACCGGTCTGTCAAACCTTTCACCGGTACGCCCGTCAATCAGGTATACCTTTCCGTCATCTCTAACCCAATCACAGCCTGATTCTTTTATTCCTTTAAGTAACTCACCTTTTGTAACAATCTCAGACTGGTTAGCACCATATCGTTCATCAAATGACGGTGCTTCATAGTGTTCGCCTGTCAAATATGCAGCTAAACCTAACAAACATTCATAAGTTTGACCAACATTCATACGTGAGGGAACACCCAGCGGGTTCAATACTATATCTACAGGAGTTCCGTCCGGCAAGAACGGCATATCTTCCTTAGGAAGTATTCTTGAAACAATACCTTTGTTACCGTGACGTCCTGATAATTTATCTCCTACGGATACCTTACGTCTTTGAGCGATATATACTCTGATTACGGTATTTGCACCAGGAGGAAGCTCGTCCCCTTTTTCCCGGTCAAATACTTTAACATCAAGTACACGTCCGCCCTCACCGTGAGGAACACGAAGCGAATTATCCTTTACATCTCTTGCCTTTTCGGCAAAGATTGCTCTTAACAATTTCTCTTCAGGCGGATGTTCGGTTTCACCTTTCGGTGTAACTTTACCAACAAGAATATCATCCGCATAGACTCTCGCACCGATACGAACGATACCTCTTTCATCTAAATGACGGAGTGAATCTTCCGAAACATTCGGGATCTCACGGGTAATTTCTTCCGGTCCGATTTTTGTCTGTCTTGCATCTATTTCCAGTTTCTCAATGTGTAATGATGTGAATATATCATCGTGCACACATCTTTCGGAGAGCAAAATAGCATCCTCAAAGTTATACCCTTCCCACGGCATATACGCTACAAGGATATTTTTGCCTAATGAAAGTTCGCCGCAGCTTGTTGAGGCACCGTCGGCAATAACATCGCCGGCTTGAACTTTGTCGCCCTCGTTTACAATCGGTCTTTGATTTATACAGGTATCCTGATTTGAGCGAACATATTTCATCAGGGTGTACAGATGAGCTTTGCCCTGCTTATCTCTGATAACAATTTCTTCGCCGACAACTCTTTCAACTGTTCCGTCGACTGTTGAAACTACAACCATGCCGGAGTCTTTTGCTGCTCTCGCCTCTAGCCCCGTTCCGACAACCGGACGTTCCGTGATAAGCAGCGGAACTGCCTGACGCTGCATGTTTGAGCCCATCAGTGCACGGTTAGCATCATCATGTTCTATGAACGGTATAACAGATGTCGCAACAGAGATAATCTGGATAGGACATACACCGACATAGTCGACTTTTGACGATTCTGTCATAATGAATTCTGAACGGTAACGCGCAGGAACCATTTTGTTTTTGAACGAATTATCAGGATTTAACTCTACGTCGGCAGGTGCACAACGGAAGTTTTCATCTTCATCCGCAGTCATATACACAACTTCATCGGATACTTTACCGTCTTTAACAACAAAGAACGGCGATTCAATAAAACCATATTCGTTAACCCTTGCATGAGTTGCAAGAGATCCGATAAGACCGGCATTCGGTCCTTCCGGGGTTTCTACCGGACAGATACGACCGTAGTGCGACGGATGAATATCGCGAACCGCAAAACCCGCTCTTTCACGCTGCAAACCGCCGGGTCCGAGAGCTGATATACGTCTTTTGTGTGTGATTTCAGCCAGAGGATTTGTCTGATCCATGAACTGTGATAACTGGGACGAACCGAAGAATTCTCTCAATGCCGCAACAAGCGGTTTCGTGTTAAGCAAATTCAACGGTGTCAATGTTTCTGAATCCTGAAGAGTCATTCTTTCTTTAACAATTCTTTCAATTCTTGATAAACCGACTCTGAACTGGTTCTGTAGCAATTCACCTACCGAACGTATTCTTCTGTTACCCAGATGGTCGATATCATCCAGAGAACCTTCATCATAAGTAAGGTTAATCAGGTATTCAATCGAGGCTATAATATCTTCTCTTGTTAAAGTTCTGATATTCTTCGGAATGTTTAAGTTTAATTTTTTATTCAGTTTATAACGTCCGACTCTGCCTATATCGTATTTTTTAGCATCAAAGAAACGAGATTCGAGTATCTGGCGTCCGCCTTGAGGTGATGCAGGATCTCCCGGTCTGAGTTTCTTGTATAACTCTATCAATGCATCATCAGTTGTTTCCGTTGTATCTTTATCAAGTGTTTTCTTTAAGAAATCAAAATGAGTGAATAAAGATTCCATTTCGGTAACTGTGATTCCCATTGCCTTTAATACGGTTGTAGCATAGATTTTTCTGTTCTTATCTATCTTCATGTAGATTACATCGTTAGCATCTGTTTCAATTTTCAACCATGCACCTCTATTAGGTATCATTGTTGCATTATAAAGACGTTTGCCGGTTGGAGAAACTTCTCTTTTGAAATAAACCCCGGGAGAACGAACAATTTGTGATACGATGACGCGCTCAGCACCGTTAACAATGAATGTGCCTTTGTCGGTCATTGTAGGGATATCACCGATATAAACTTCCTGTTCCTTAATTTCACCGCTGTCACGGTTAACAAGACGAACCATTACACGAAGCTGTTTTGCATATGTCGCATCGTGTATTCTTGCTTCTTCGATAGTATATTTTGCATTATCAAATGTATAATTCGGCAAAAAGTGTAATTCTAATCTGCCTGTATAGTCCTTGACCGGACTAAATGCCAGTAATTCTTCTTTCAAACCTTCTTTTAAAAACCATTCAAAAGACTTCTTTTGAATATCAATTAAGTCAGGCAAGTAATCCAATCGGGTGCTTGGTATGCCCATCGGAGTCACTCGTTTTGCATATTTTGTTGTCGACATTAAATTACCTCGTCTATTCTATGATGTACGTACTTAAAATCCGGTTAATATAGACTGTTTCGCTGTAAAATCAGCCTCTTGTGCTACATTTTCCTCTCAAAGCATGACAATAACCCACACTTCAAGCATGTTACAACATCGTACTACTTCAAACCTAATAGTCAAGCAGAATAAATGTGAATAATACAATTTATTTAATAAAAGTTAATATTAATGACAATAATCCTCAACGTATTCTATAATACACTTTTTTTTATTTTTTGCAAGTAAATTTTCCCCATTTTTTAATTAAACGCATAAAACCTGTGCCAGTTAGCATTCGGGAACTTAATAGCCTGCAATAAAATCTGTCAATGCGGGAAAGGGCAAACTCTTATTATAAAAACATTATTATTGATTACTAAAAAGGCTTCCGGCTATCTCTTTATAATTTTTGCTAAAATCCTGTCCTTTACCTCATCAACATACCCGATTTTGAATACTAAACTCATTGTAATGTATGAAAACACAAGCACAACAGACACAAACAGTATTCGTATTATTTCAAATAATTCAAGCTTCATTGAAGTTTCAAAAGTTGATAAAAATTTAGCTGAAAAATAACACAAAACAAATGACATCGCACCGATTAAAATCATTTTTGCAAGATTAACGAATAAATCCTTATAATCAAGTCTGATTTTTTGGTTCATTAAAATACCCAGACCGATTGCGTTATATAGTGTTACAAGCGATGTGGAAAGCGTTATTCCGCCGATTTGCATGCCCATTACGGTTATGAATAAATAGTTTAACAAAATTTTTAAAATAATTGAGGATGCTGCGACCATAAACGGTGTTCTTGCATCATCAAATGCGTAATACACACGGGTGATAGAATCTCTGAAAACATAAGGCAATATTGATACAGACAAGTATAAAAGTGCCTCAAATACCATAACAGAACTTGTATAATCAAATTCTCCTCTTTCAAAAACAAGCCTTACGCAATCCATACCGACAACAACAATCCCTATTATGATAGGTATCGCAACATAAAACAGCAGTCCGACACCTTTGTTAAAATATGAGCGTATGCCGTCAGCATCTTTTTTTGCGACTAGCCGTGTGAATAACGGGAACAACGGAACAAGAAATGCCGTAACAAGTATTCCGACAGGGAATTGAAATATTCTGTTTGCATAACCGACTGATGTCCACGCTCCGGATTTTAACGATGAGGTAAAAAACATATCAATGTAAATATGCAGCTGCCCGATTGTTGAACTCAATATAGCAGGAAATACAAGTTCAATGAGTGTTTTTAATTCGGGATTGTTCCAAAAACAAAAATTTGGTTTAAATCGGAACCCAATTTTTTTTATTTGAGGAAATTGAAGTAAGAACTGGCAAATCGCCCCGAGTGTCGTTGCCCAGGCAAGAACTATACAGTTTGTATCGTTTCTAAACAGTCCTATTGCACATACAGAGGCGATTATGACCAAACTCATAACAATAGGTGAAAAATTCGGCAGTATAAACTTTTTATATGTAATAAGCAGTCCGTAATAAATACCGACAATTCCACCGACAACAAAAACCGGTGTCATTATTCGTAAATGTTCCGCAGCAAGAGCGACTAATGACGGAGTGCCGTTGCTTATGATTATTTGCATAACCTGGGGTGCAAAAATAAAGAATAAAACCCCGAGTGCCGTAAAAAATAATACACTGGCGGCTAAAAATGTGTTGTATAACTTATTAACAAATTCAGGCGGCTTTTCGTTTAAATCAGGAATGAGTTTAGAGAAAACCGCAACTGTTGCACTGTGTAGCGGACCTCCTACTCCTCCCAGTAAAATTATTGCAAATGACGGTATCTGATAGGCATAAAAATAAGCATCTGACTGCCAGGTCGTTCCGTAATATTTAGCGGTTATAATATCTCTTATAAACCCCACAGCCTTACTTAATATTGTTACAAGTGCAATCAGCCATGCGGCTTTTAATATGCCGGACTCCTCTTTCTTTTCTGCTTTTTCAATAACTTTTTCCATACCTTATAGTATATTACCAAAATGAAAAAAGCTCTAATGCCGTAAAAAAATCCCGTTTTTATTCATCATTTTGGGGTGGAGTAAATTTCAATTTCTTTGTTTCGCAATCATATTGCCAGTTATCCGTTAATTTATATACAAAAGCCTGCGAGCCCTGACCGTGTTTCTTTAACCACTCCATATTATCGGTACAATCACTCATTTCTTGTCCGTTGCCGTTTGTTATTGCAATATGACCGTCGGTACCCTCTTTAGTATAAACTATTATGTATCCTGCCGGCAAATTTTTCAAATCTTCATTTCTAACGTTAACTCTTTTAAATTTTTCAGGATTATTATCAAAATAGCTTAAAGAATTATGTGCACTTCCTTTTGGCATTTCGCCATAGTCATTGATTATTCCTGACGATAAAAATGAATATTTTACTCCCGTATAACATGCCCCCACAGTATTTATTTCATCAGCTACCGCTTTTGAATATTTTGCAAGACAAATATCAACCTGTCTTGCATTTTTTTTATTTATGCCTATATTATCAACTGATTTATATACCTGTGAAAAATTCTTTATATAAAAATTTGCCAATACTCCTGCCGGACGGTATATTACCGACTCCGGCACCGGATATATATCCCCGATTGGTGTATTATCTTTGTTTAAATATTCGTCACCGATTGTTAGGTTATACTCTAAAATCGGAGTACTGACACGCAGACAATCAACCTGACAGGTCTGCTGCGGCATGCTTGCGGATATCTTTGTGTTAGGTATTGATACATTAAACGGCATAAATATCCTCTCTTATTGTATATAAAGTAAAATTTTTATAATTTATTGACTAATTGTTTCTATTTTTGTTGTGAATGTAACATTATGTAACAATATGAGCCCGACTTGAAATCAGGCTGATTTTAATGACTTTATTTATACAGTAAGATGTAAATTTTTCGGCGTTGCCGGAGGAGCTTTGATGATTACAGGCGTAAACAGAGATGCTGCAAATATTTTTTCCGCTTCAAGCGATTCCTTGAGCAGAGTACGCTCAGGAAACGGTTCATCGTCTGAATCACATCTGAGAAGTTTAAGTCAAAAAGATATTGCCAGTACAACAAGTATTGCAAAAGATGAAGTTGAGTATCAAATCGATGATTTGATGTATGATCAGGGTAAAGAATGGGAAGATGACGAATTTGAAAGAGCTTTTGGTACATTCTCGTAAACATCTGAGCATAAATTGAGTAATTTTATTTTTTCTATTATTTGTTGAACTTCATCTGATATATCATTTTTTGTTAAGATTTGCTGTTTTACTCTTCTGGCAAATTCAGCCTTTTTAAACTCGTGTAAGCATTTTTCTTTGAAGATTTCTTCAAGTTGCTTTACTGTTGGCTGCTCATCAGTAAAATCAGCCGTTGTAACAGTTACAAAATTTTTAAATTCACTGTTTATTGTTTTTTTTATCAAGTTTTTTGGCAGTATATCTTCAAATTCTCCGCCCGAAAGCAAATAGACTCTGTCTATATTTCGTAATCGTGCATTTATTAGCTCTCCGTTGCTCTTAGCATCATTATCCAGAAGTACAAATATCGGAATTTTTAGCTCATCTGCCAGTTTATAATATAATTTTACAACCTGATTTTTACCGCCTGCTGCAAGCACTTTTACACCGTTTTTTATAAAATCATATCCGCAGTATTTTGCAAATTCGGGAAGTAATATTTCTTCTGTTATTCCCTCTGCTATCACTACTTTTTCTATCGGATATAAAAGGTCGTTTTCTTCTCTTAGCACCGGTAACGGCTTATCGGATGCTAAATGCTTCAACCATTGCAAGTTAATTACATCATCTTGATTTACCAGCTCTATTGCCGATTTATAGTTAAGCTTATTTTCCAGCAGATACTGTACTTCTTTACTGTTATTAAATGTTTTGTTCTCATATTCTTTTAACCGGTAATTGATTGTCAAATCACTTTGCCGGTTTTCTAAAGATGAATTAAAAATTTCTACTGCAATATCCCTGATTTTACGATAGTCCATATTTATCAAATCAGATTTTTTTAAAACAGGTTTCTGTATATTTGACAGAATAATATCACAAAAGACCCTTAAATATTTTTCTTCCACTGGTTTAAAACGGGTTAATCTGTCAAGTGAGATTATTATTTGTGATTTTGTTAACTTCTTAAATTTCATCTTAACCTTTGTTAATAAATATACTACGAAATGGCAATTTTTAGAAGTTTTTAGTTTTTATTAATGTATGTTAAGTGTGTATTCTAATAATTTAATGTCAAATTACAGTGTTCGGGCAATGTCGAACAATAAGCCTGCGATACGAAGTACTGCAATTAATAATACACACAACATTTCGACTCCGTCATTTACGGGTGATACTACTGCTAATGTTAATTTCCGAACCGGTTTATCAACAAAAGAAGAGAAGGATGAATACAATTACTTAGCAAAACATCTTGATAAACAGGGTAGAAAGACACTTAACATTGCACTTAAAAGCGGGATACTGTTAAATAATAACTCAAATGATAAGTCAACCGCATTGAACAATCTTTATAAAATGGTATCGACACCCCGTGCAGAGGGAATGAACGCTGATATCCTTCTAAAGCATACGCTTAATGCGATTACTAATCCTTATTGCATTACCCAGAGGTTTGGTGATATTCCGCAGGACAAAAAAGGCGGTGTTATTGATATCTTAACAAATAATTCCAAAAATCTTATTGACAGAAAAACCGCAGATTATGAATTGGACGATTTGTTTTCGGGCTGTTGTGTTGCGGCAAGTGAAGAATTTAACCTTGCATCAAAACAGCCGGCTGAATTTACCAGATTTGCACTCGGTTTGACTTCCCCGCAAATGGCGGTTGAAAAAGAAATAAAACTTGACAGCCTTTCCGATAAAACACTTGACGCCATCTGGTTACTGAACGCTTTTGAGATACCTTATGAGGCTAAAGACTTTAATACTGTTAAAATAGCTCTGGCACCTGATAAATATGCCATTATAAGAGAACAAATTCAAGAAACTAATCAGGATGAATTAGAACGTTCTCCAATTGATGTTCTTATGCAGTCTACATTTATGAATGTTGGTTCTCAACAGTCTTATAACACTCTTAACGATACACATGGCGGTAAATTCTCCAATGAGGACAGAGGACTTATTGATTTCGAAAAAACATTTATGGAATCTGTTGTCGAAGATAAAAACATAACTTCGGTAATTTATCAGAAAGTTGATGAAAATCAGAAAGTTATCGGATATGAAACAGATTATAATTCTGTGAAAGAGCAGCTGCTGGAAACTCTTGATAAAGGTCATAATATTATTATCGGATATACAATGACAGACGAAAATGATTATATAGAAGGCGGTCATGAGATAACGATTATCGGAGCTAAAACCGATGCAAACGGAGAACTGTCGTTTATTTGTAATGATACGGATGATGATGAACCTGCTCCGATTGAATATCCTGCTTCTTATCTCATCCCGAAAATTCATCATGCCGGTATTCCGACAGAAATTGCCGAAAAGAATATGGAACAGATTGATAACTGGGTTCTCGGAATCAGAGAGTTCAATCAAACGATATAAATCCTTTTTTTGATAATAAATTTACGAACTCTATTCCGGCAGCAGAACTGATATAACGGCATTATTTATATCCAAATACCTTTTAGCTGCATTTTCTATATCTGAAACGGTAACTTTATTTACTATATTCAGATAATCAGTAATAAGTGACAAATCATTGCAGACTGTCAAATAATAGCCGATATTCTCGCCTATTTCCGAAACCGTTTCTGCATTTGCTGCAAATCTGGATTTAATTTTTTTCTTTGCTTTTTGAACTTCTTCTTCCGTGATAGTTGTTTTTACTGATTCAATTTCAAGTTTTACAAGCTCAATAGCTTTTTCTTTCATATCAGGCATAAAGTTTCCCTGAACAAAGAAGTTTCCGCCGTCTCTGAATATATAGTGCTCGGAATCAATTATATTAAATATCTGTTCAGGCTGTTTTTCTATCAGGTTTTTATAAAGCCGCGAGCTTGCTCCTTCGCCCAGAATTATTGAAAGCATGTCCAGCAATATACAGTCTTTAATATCATTTGCCCGGGCATCAAGGTAACCGAACATCAAAAATGCGGAATTAATACATGCTCTATTTTCTATATATTTTGTTTCTTCGACCGGTTTATCAATATTATATGAATATCTGCCGGAATTTATTCTATCAGAAAAGTCAAACAGATGTTCAATTTTGGACAATACTTCTTCATGGTTAAAATCTCCGACAATTATTGTTGTCATGTTCTCCGGTGAATAAAAAGTCCTGTAGTAGTCCATTATTTCTGACCGTTTAACCTGTGAAATAATTTGCGGAGTTCCGATAACATCACGCTTATAGGGGTGCGAGGAGT
Organism: Candidatus Gastranaerophilales bacterium; assembly: GCA_021205645.1. Lineage (GTDB taxonomy): Bacteria > Cyanobacteriota > Vampirovibrionia > Gastranaerophilales > Gastranaerophilaceae > UBA2883. The sequence goes on from JAJPXE010000105.1 coordinate 15,554, forward strand.
ACATTGCCCTGTTTGCGGAGTTATAAACCTTTGTCCACGGCTGGTCTTCTCTCATTCGTATTTCTTCTATAACGACATGGCGTTCACGTTTTGTACCGATATTTTTGTCATTGATATCAAACGGTGCTCCGATTTCATCTTCCGGCAGAACGGGGTCTGTCATCATATCGGCATGGAGTTCTAATGCGAGGTTAAAATCTTCGTCGTTTTCGCCTTTTGGCAGTGTTACATAGTAGAAAGTATAATCTTTCCAGGTTGCAGCATTAACAATAGCCCCTTTTGCTTCAAGTATCTTATCAAACTCACCTGCCGGGTGTTTATGTGTACCTTTAAACATAAGATGTTCAAGAAAATGCGAAATACCGTTATTTTCTTCAGTTTCATTTATTGAACCTGTTCTGACCCATGTGCTGATATTCACCAGACCGCCGTCTTTATGTGCCAATACTACTTTGTGACCGTTGTCACGCTCGTATATTTCTACTTCCTCCGGCAAAAACGGATATTTTACTGTTGTTTTATTCATATTAACCTCGCTCCGACTTTTTTATTATATCCCAAAATACAATAACGTGCATTTTATTAACAATAAAGTTTTATTTTTTCCTGATCTGATGGATTATTCGGGAGAAAAATTAAAATTTTTCTCGCAAACCCAATAATAAAACAATTCTAATCGAATACCTAAAATATTCCTCTTGATTAAAAAAATAACCTAACATATAATATCGTTCAGAGAGAATTTAGTTTTTATGTGGAATTTACCATGAAAAAGATTATAATGTGTCTATGTTTTGTATTTTGCGCTATTCTTCCGGCAGCTGCCGACACTATGGCGGTACAGGCTGTTACACACATATCAACAACCAAACCTGATGAAATTATAAAGGTTAAAGTTATCAGGGATTGTAAGTTAGATGATATTAACCTGAAAATAGGATATATTCTGGAGGGGAAAATGCTAAGCGTAACTGACCCGAAAAGGCTGAAGAAAGATGCCGGATTTACTTTTTTCCCGATGAATTATACTGATTTAGAAGGAAATTCTACCCATATTTCCAAATTATATGTCGGAAAGTTTACGCCGAAATATGAGGTTGACGGAGCCGAAATTGCTAAAAATGCAGCATTGGCAGTTGGTAATCATTTTGTAAAAGGGTTAAGCATGGGCTTTTATGCAGTACAGGGGGCTGTCCAAAACAAGGAAGGCAATATTTTATCATCGGCAGTTTATAATGTTTATGAAAATTCAATATTCTCTTATGTTGAAAAGGGCGGACAGCTTGATATTTTGCCGTCAACTTTTTTTGGACTAAAATTTCATGAATGTGAAAATGCTCCGAGGAGAGGATTTAGTGAAGAATAATTCATAACTTACACTTTAATATTGTTGTGAGCCAGCCCGAGCAGAAGTCTGAATGTCATTTTTTCTTCTTCGCTCATTCCCTCTTGAAGCTGGTTATCTGTTGCTTTAAATACAATATCCATCTGTCTTAAAATTTCTTTGGATTTGTCTGTAAGGGTAAGTATTTTTCGTCTACGATCATACTCTGAATCAGCTCTTTCAATAAATCCGTTTCTTTCTAACCCCTGCAAAAGACTCGTGACAGAAGAACCTTTCAGGTTCAAAAACTTTTCTAAATCTCTGCGTTTTACACTTTTTTGACCTTTAGCATTATGCTTTGATAAAAATATCAAAATACGCGCCTGTTGATTTGACAGCCCGTATCCCGCAAGACATCGGTCCTGCATATTCGACATAAGGTGTGCAATATTTCTTATAAAATAACTGCAAGATGTTTCTTCGTATTGCATATTAAACCTTGGAGCATTACCTCTGTCTCTGATACACGTCT
>JAJPXE010000252.1 GCA_021205645.1 Candidatus Gastranaerophilales bacterium
TATTAACAATTTTTTTTCCCATATATTGAATTATAATTCAAAAGGTATTTTTTTTTAATAAAAAAAAATATTAGAATGCTACACTACATATTCCTCCCCTATGCATAAAAAAAAAGCGACTGAGTAAAATCAGACGCCAAACTAAGTTAGTGGGAATTAAGTTGAGTTAAGTTAAGTTATTTTTTTAAGCCTAAATTAAATCGCTGCATATTGTTCACTGCCATTATCCGCATTTCTTCAAACAATATTGCCGATTTATCGCCTGCATTATTGACTTTTTTTAATTCTTCGGATATTTCATTCGCTTTCGCATTAATATCATAAGTATTTAATACAGACATTTTTCTCTCTCGTCCTCTTGTTTATTTACTGTTTACGTATTGCTTACATATATATAAAGTGTATACCATATTCCTGATTTCAGCATGGATGGTTTTTGTTACAAAAATTCATACTACGGTTTAAAATGATACTATATAAGCAACTATAAATTTGCGGGCGAAACTCTGAGGAGTTTCGCCCGCAAAACAATTCGTAAAACAATTTTACAAACCAATCCTAACTACACATTCAACAGTTTTTTAGATTGTTCTAATTGGAGTGTTCTTGTAGTTATGTCACAAACACTGCCCGGTCCGAAATATTGAATTGCTCCGGGGAACAGATATTTGTCATTCATAGCCCAATCCTGTCTGTTTGCTTCAAGCTGTTTGAATACTGCACCATTAAGTTCAACCAGAGCTTTTTTGATAACAGGTTTCATCTCACCGTGACGTCTTTCCATATTCATCATCATTGTTAGAGGGACACCGCCGGCAATCCATTCAGAAGCAGGCGCTGTAAGGTTTCTGACCGATGATAAATATCCCGTTAAACCAAAACTGATTAATGCAAATGCATTGTAACCGAGTGAATAACAATAATCAGCATCAAAGTTTGATGGAAATGCACAACGTCCCTCATATCCGAAGAAGTGAGATTGTGCCGAGAATTTACCGGTGTATTTGCCCTCAGATTTTAATAATGCGAGCTTTTCTTCTATCATTGAGATTAAAAGTTTCTCAGTTTCAATCCTTGAAACCTGAACATTGCCGTGAGGATCTCTATCCATTAATAATTGGGATTTAATCAAGGCAGGCAAGGATGAAAATACTTTTGAATTATCACTTGAGAGAGTGTTTTCGATAATTGAGAATTTTTCACTTTGAGATGCGGCACTATAGTTTCCGTCTTTTTCGAGAGTACTCATAATATCGTTCAAATTAGCAATCATAGCTCCCATTTCAGGGATAAATTCTATTAACCCCTCCGGAATTACAGCAATACCGAAATTCTTTTTGTTTTCGGAACGTTTCACGATAATATCTGTCATATAGTCGATAATAGAGGCCAAAGACATTTTTTTAGCTTCGACTTCTTCCGAAATCAGAGTAATATTAGGCTGTGTTTGAAGTGCCGCTTCAAGTGCAACATGAGATGCACTGCGACCCATAATCTTGATAAAATGCCAGTATTTTTTTGCTGAATTTGCATCTCTCTGGATATTTCCGATAAGTTCACCATAAGTTTTTGTAGCAGTATCAAACCCGAAAGATATTTCGATTTGTTCATTTTTTAGGTCGCCGTCGATAGTTTTAGGACAGCCGATAACCTGAATACCTGAATTGTTAGCAGCGAACCATTCTGCCAGAAGTGCTGCATTTGTATTAGAATCATCACCGCCGATAATAACAACAGCGGAAATATTCAATTTTTGGCAAACTGCTAATGATTTTTTGAACTGTTCCTCCGTTTCCAGTTTTGTTCTGCCCGAGCCGATAATATCAAAACCGCCGGTATTTCTGTAATCGTTGATATACTCATCATTAAATTCAACGTATTCACCCTCTATAATACCTGCCGGTCCGCCTAAGAAACCGTAGAGTTTATTATCAGGGTTAGCTTGTTTAAGTGCATCGTAAAGTCCTGCAATAACGTTATGTCCTCCCGGAGCTTGTCCGCCGGATAAGATTACACCGACATTTTTCTGCTCAAAGGTTTGTAAATCAGATGATGTACTGAATGTTACGGTTGGTTTGCCGTAGGTGTTTTTGAACAGTTGTTTAATTTCATTCTGATTGGCAACAGATTCCGTGTCTGAGCCTTCTTTGCAAACGAGTCTTGTAATTCCTTCCGCAAGAGAAGAAGGAAGTTTTGGTTGGTATTTAAGTCTTTCGATTTGAAGTGGTGATAAGTTTTTCATAATTGTATCCTTTATAATATTTCTACGATTATACCGTACCACAAGCAGGTGTAAATGTAAAAGCAGGGAAGGATAAATATAGAGGGGGTAGCCCGTAAAAGTTGCAGGTCAGAGTGTTTACCCTAACAGAAGCAAAGCTATAATTTTTTCGCAAATCATTAAGGAATTTTCAAACTTAACCTGTTGTAACATAAACATTGACCGGATATATTGAAAGAGTACAATAAACTTTGAGGAAATGGAGTGAATATCTTCAACTGTGCCGCAGCCGTAAGAGTCGGAATGCTCAATATTAACAATATCTCGAAGCAAGGTATTGTGTCAGTAACAATATATTATTATGGAAGGTAATAATGACAACCGCAATAACATCAGCAGGTTCTGTCAGTGCAGGGCTATGTCCTCACGGTTTGACTTCCGGTGCTTGTCCGATTTGTTCGGCAATAGGCAGCGGGGCTAATAAAGTAAAAACTGCCGATTTTAGTGCAAAACCGGGAGAAATGAGTTGGAATGAATGTGCTGCTATCGGAGCGTTTCTTAAATCACTCCAAAATGCCAGATTGGCACGGGAAGCCGATTTCCAACAACATCTCATTGCTATGGCTAAGTTTGAAGCTGATATGACTAAAGCAGCGCAGCAACTAAATTTGTTTATTCAGACCATGAATCAAAATGCCGTTACAAAACCGCTTGCATTTATTGCTCAAAAAATGGTATTGCCTGTGGTTGAAACATTCAAAAGTTTACCGGCTAATATACTCAATAATCTTGCAAACCTATCCGCTAAACTCGCCGATATTTCTGATAAACTCACTGCCATATACGGGGAATTGAAAGCCGCAGCCAATAAAAAAATATCCGATTTAGCAAAAAAAATAAAGAAAAAATTATTCTCTATTTTTGAAAATTTCACCGCTGATAATGAAACTGATGATAACGAAATTATGATAGCATTTGAAAAACAACTGAACAAACTAAAAAATATGCTTGAAAAAATTTCTGATTGGGCAAAGAAAGAAGAATTAGAAAATGAACATTAATCAAGATTTAGAAAGCCGGAGAATAAAAAGAAATCTTACAAAAACACAGGTAAAGGTTGCTGATTCCGTTCGTGAGGGTGTTCTGGTGAACTCAAATATACCGTTGAGCGAATCATACAATTCATTGCTTATTGCGGATACTGTAGAATTACCGGAAAAATTGTATGAAAAGAACACAAGAAAAGAGAAAGGATTACTTCCGATAGCAGGTGCTACTGTTGGTTTTATGGGGTTTCTTGCAGGAGTGACCGGATTGGTTTCAAAATCCGCTAAAGATGCCGTAGATGTCGATTTAGCAAAAAAACTGACATCAATTACAAGAAATGTCTGCGTTAATAAAGAAATTGATCAGGCTATATATCGTCTTGTAGCAAATCCGAACAAAAAGACTGCTATGGCAGCAGCAGGGCTTGCCGTATTCAGCTCTATGGCTTTTATGGGTAAAACTTTTTGCGAGGGATTTAGAGATGTCTGGGTCAAGAAAAAAGAAGCAGATATCCATAAAAATTTGCAGGAGAACCTTATTGCAGTTGAAACTCAGTCTTTTTCGGGAAAAATGCAGATTATAAGAAATATGCTTAGTGAAAAAGCAAAAGAATTTAACGGAGCTCTTATTACAGATAAATCATCCTCAAAAGAAAGTTTTAGCAGTCATTCAATAAGCTTTACCGGCAAAAAACAAAAAAATCAGGAAAATGATAAAAACAGTTTTCTGAAAAGTGCCGGATATATGGCACTCGGAGCAGTCTCCACCGCTGCAATTATTGCTCTGGGATACCTTTCTATGCACAATTTAAGAAACAGTAACCAATCAATGAAAAGAGGAATTGAAAAGGTTAAAAATGCAATAACTGAAATAGCGAAAAAAACAAATAACCGCTCAATTGATGAGATGGGCAAAGAAAACTACGATATGGCAAATAAAATCGACAGGGAAAAAATTTCCAATCTGTTTGTTGATATTACTGCCGATACCGATTTTGTTAACTCAACCGCACAAAAAATGAAATGGGCAAATGATGAAGAAAAACAACAGTTTATTAAAGATAATTTATTTAATATCAGAAAATCAACAGAAAAAGCAAATAGTGCTTTGGGCGGTTCGGGACAGGATAGAAACACTTTCTATTCACACGTTTCCGATTATAAAGCATTTTTCTACAACCACCTTATCGACTCTGAAAACAAACAGTTTAAAACTTTGTTTTACGGCATAACAGGTGCAACAGCAACAGCATATCTCGGTGAATTATCAATCAATGCTGTTAAGGATGTTCAGGTCAAGAAATATAATGCACAAACTGAACTAAATCTGCAGAAACAGCTTGTAGCAACGGAATTGAGGAATTTTAAATCTAAAAAAGATTCATCAATCAATCCGTTGTGCGATGAGTTTTACCGTCAGAAAAATAACGGCAAATCCAATGAGGAATTAAAAATTGTTGCTGACAATATTTTGAATGAGATTAAAAATGGTGCACCTTACGTTTATTCATAGCAATTTTAGGATTATAAAAATATGACAATATCTGTTTATCAACAAAATGTAAATGTTCAATTTCCGACAAAAGAGAGGAATTACTGTCAGTTTGATGAGATTAAGGTATTATATTATTTGAGCCAAAAAGAAAAAGCCTTGCCGCATATTGATAATGTGCTTAAAACAACAGATGATGAGAGAGAAGTCACCGAATCACTCTATATAGTTAACAGAATGCTTGATGATAAAATTCAGGGTATCGACAAAATGTACCCGTCATTTTCGCGTTTTAACGATACGAAATCGCCGAATATCCAGACTTTTCTGGCAGGCATATATCGCAAGACTAAAGTGCCTGATGCTTTTGGACCTTTAATAAAAATGCTGATAACCAACTCAATTAATTCGGAACGTCAAGTTGCAAATTTTGATCCTAACGAAGAAATCGGCGGGGCTATTTTGGATTATCTGGTATAAAAGGAGTAAAGGGGTAAAAAAGAGGGTGAGGTAAAAAAGTTTAGTCCTCTTCGGACATGCGGAGCAGGAGCGTTGAGCTTTTCCCGACGCTCCTGCTCCGCATGAGAGGGGAATAAGATTAAAGCCCTCTCCGGACGAAGAGGACAGAATTTCTTTGCGAACAAGCGGCAGACTGTGCTGCACAGCAGCACCCGCTGCCGCGAGTGAGCTTAGAAATTCGGGTGAGGTTACCCCTGTGCGATTTTCTAACCGCACCCCACCCCTAGCACCCGCTCCGCTTGTAAGGCTTTTGGAGTGATTACAGTGTTTGCTCGCCCGAATAATCAGGGAAACGGATTTTAAAATCCGAATTTTTCGTATATTTTATCAATATTTTTTAAATAATCTTCTTTTTTGAAACAATTATTTATCTCGTCAACCGATAAACAGCTTAAAACATCATTATCTTTTTCAAGATTAAATCTAAAATTGCCGTTGTTTTCAAATGCATCAAGTGCATTTTTTTGAACAATTGTGTATGCATCTTCTCTTTTTAGACCTTTTTCGACAAGAGCAAGCAAAACCCGCTGGGAGTAGACAATGCCTCCGAAAAGTCCGGTATTTTTGAGCATATTATCTTCTTTTACAACAAGATTAGATAAAACATTATCAAACCGTTTGAGCATAAAATCAATCAAAATAAGCGTATCGGGGAATATTATACGCTCTGCCGAACTGTGAGAAATATCTCGTTCATGCCAGAGAGAAACATTTTCCATTGCAGTCAGGACATTTCCCCGTACAACCCTTGCAAGTCCGCACAGGTTCTCGGATAGAACAGGATTTTTCTTATGCGGCATAGCCGATGAACCTTTCTGTTTTTTTGAAAACCCCTCCTCAACCTCTCTGACTTCCGTTCTTTGCAGATGTCTGATTTCCGTTGCAAATTGTTCTATCACGCACGCAATCAGACCGAGTGACTGCATATAACGGGCATGGTAATCTCTTGCAATTATCTGTGTTGAGATTTTTGCAGGTTTCAGCTCCAGAATTTCACAAACAAGGGGTTCCAATTCAACAGGAAGATTACTGTATGTGCCGACGGGACCTGAAATCTGACCCGTGCGTATTTCTTCCTGTGCGCATAAAAAGTTATTATAAACCCTCTCCAACACATCATACATATTCAAAAGCTTAACACCAAATGTCATAATCTCGGCATGTATTCCGTGAGAGCGCCCGATACAGATGGTGTGTTTATATTTTAACGCCATATTTTTAACTGTTAATAAAAGTTTTTCTATATCTTCTTTTATAATATTTCCGCTATCTGCAATTTGAAGTGCAAAAGCAGTATCAATAACATCTGAGCTTGTCATTCCGGCATGCATGTATTTTGCCAGATTTCCTAATGAATTATTAACATCCGTTAAAAAAGCAATGACATCATGATGGACATCTTCTTCTATTTTAGCAATTCTGTCAACGGAAAAAGCCGCTTTTTCTTTAATTTGCGGAATAACATCCTCCGGGAAAATTCCGAGTTTTGCATAAGCCTCACACACGGCAATTTCTACCCGTAAATAATAATCAAACTTTGTGTTTAAGTCCCAGATATGTTTCATTTCGGGACAGGAATATCTGTCTATCATAAGTTGATTATAGCATTAAATATCAAATATTTGAATTAGAGTTTGTTTAAAAATCGGATTTTTTTAAACTCATAAAATCAAACTACAGCTCCTGAAACCCGGGTGATGTAAGCGGTAAACCCTGATAGCCTTTGTTCTGATAAACAGACTTTTTGATATATTTTTGAGAATTGCCGCCTTTTTGAAAAAGCTTTTTTAGAGTATTTTCCCGTTTAACAAGAGCATTACTCTCAACATTGCATTCGGGATATATTTCTGACAGGTCAATCCATACGACCGCCTCCATAGTCCATGCATAAGTTTCTTCACTTAAGGAGTTATACTCATCCTGATGCAGAGCCTCGTGAGCCAGCAAAGCCGCCAGAGCGGCAGGAGGTGCTGCCTGATGTTTCGGATTTATATAGATATATAATTTCTTTTTCTTTTTCCAACCGACAGCATCAAAGTTTGCATAAGCTTTGTTGACCGATGATAACTCCTTAAATTGAACTTTGATAGGATATCCCGTCAAATTATAGCCTAAAATAGCTTTTCTGGAAAAATCACCATCCGTTCCTTTCAGCATATCCAGAGCAACAAATAAAAGTTCGTTATTTGTAACATCTTTATATTCTTCGCTGATATAATCAATGTACTGCTGCGTGTATTTATCCGGAAGTTTGACTCCCGATGGCACGGCAATTGTCTTTTTGGCAAACGACGGCACACCCGTCAACATAACACTTATAAATAAAATAAATAATCTTTACATAATCGTATTAACCCCATTTATCAAAACTTAATATTATAACAATATTTTCTCGAAAGACAAAAATCATCTTTCTCCGTAAAACTAGCGAGGGGAAAACAATGATAAAATATGTAAATATTTGTAACAAAAACAGAAATATTGGCAGATTTTATTAAAGATTTTAGAGGAGAGAGCCGTAATTAGATAATGTAAATAGGGATAAAATTATGGCAGATTTATTTAACAATTTAAATGCCGGCGATTCGTCAGCATCTTATAATGGTCAATATAGTGTACCGAAAACGGCAGAAAAGGTTAACGGAGCTGGAACATCTGAGTATTCGCACAGCTGGAAACGTTCCCCGAGACCGTTCGGTTTAAATGTGCGTGTTCCGCAAAACCCGATTGGAACAAGAACACAGAATTTAATCAAAAAGACTTTAGAAGAACTGGCTATGGCTCCTGTCAAGCCTATTATAGATTATTTTGAAGCAAATGAAAACATTTTTAACGGCAGTGTTTCTGCAGAAATCGAGAGCTTGCAGAAACAGAAGAAAGTAACAATTTCGCTTTTACAAGATGCCGATGAAGTAACGATGAACACAGATGTACCAAGTTTTATGATGGATATGTAAATTTTAGCCGTATGTAAACATTATTCAAAATATATTAATTATATTAATATATTTGAGAAATCTTATTATTCGTTATACAATAAGCATAGAAAAGTTATTATATTATTTTAGTATTCAATTTTGTAATTTTTTAGAATTGGATAATGAAGTGATGTGGAGTGCTTATATGAAAAAACTTGTTTACGGGATTGTGATGGGTATAATGATGTTACTGCCGGTGCCTGCAAATGCGGGCTGGGATGTTCAGAATACCGCACAATTGCAGGAAAGAATGAACTCTGTCGGGTTTAACATACTTAATTCAAACAGAATTGAGCATCGGATGATATTCAGGGTGATAAATCGTGTCTATACACGTGATATTTGGGCTGATGTAAGCTCGGTTAACAGAACTGTCTGGATAAAACCTTGTATTTTACCGTATATAGACAGCGATGATGAGCTCGCAGGAATTCTTAGCCACCAGATAGCTCATGGCGTAGACACATACGAAGGTATTCTGAGAGGATATGCCTCTGTTTTGAACTACTGGGTTTCACCTAACAAATATGACCTTAAAGCAGATAAAAGAGCCGTCGATTATATGGTCAATGCGGGTTATAATCCGCTTGCATTGATTGTAATTCTGAACAAGATAGGACAGCAATACAGATATGATGCATTCTCCAATCATGCTCTTATCTCCCGGAGAATGATGATGATATACGAATATATCTATACAAAATATCCATCCATACTTGCGGATAATGACTACAAAGACAATGTCTATTATCAGAATTTTCTTTTAACATCAAGAAAGAACAGATTTTTGCTTCAGGAACACATAAAAAATAGAGGCAATACGAAGAAAAAAATAAAATATCTCTAAAGCGAAAAAAAATGAAAAAAACAGTAGTACTATTACTTTTAATATCAATCATTCATCTGTATCAAGCGGTGAGTTTTTCCGGTGAGAATGCAGAGAGTAGTTGTTCTGCCGGAGATAACCGATTAGCTCTTTATAACAAATCGGAACCGATAATAGACGAATTTGTTCAATCGGAAAATTTTCCCCAAATATATCCGGTTTATGTAAAAGACAAAGCTCCTATAACGGATGAACTGATTGAAAATTATAAGCAATCCGGAGCAGCAATAAAGTTATGGGTACGAAAAAAGGGAGAATACAAAAAAATTATCATTGATGACGAGCTTGTAAACTCTAAATTCAAGGATAAATTCGGCTCAACTACTATTTTGAAAAAGAAACCGGCAATCATTGAAGATGATTTTGCCAAAAATAGTATTGATTTAAAAAATCTTACAATAATAAAAGCAAAAAATTGTTATGATTTTACAAAGGCACAGATACCTGTACAGCTAAAAATAATAAAAAATCTGACGACAAAGAACAACATTTTTGAGGGTGATTCAATTTTGTTCAAGACGGCTGAGGATATGGTTGTAAACGGGATACATCTTCCAAAAGGTACAAAGATTGTCGGTCGGGTTGAAACGATATCAGACTCGGATAAAATGGGAACGCCTGCGAACATAGTTATTGATAATTTTTATGTAAAGAATAATCCTGATATATGTTTTTATGGAGCCATATCAAAGACCGGAGCAAACCGTGCATTATGGGTATATCCGTTATATCAGGCTGGAAATCTGGTTCTATATGTAGCAGGGTTTGTTTTTGTGCCTATTCATGGCGGGCACGCCAAACTTTTAACCAACGAAACTTATACCGTATTCTACGAAGTCAGATAGGGTTTACAAATTGATTTATTATCTCAATACGACGGCGGGAAAATAACCACTATAGCTCTATTATGATAGAGGGGGTATGAACTTTAAAAATTTAAAAATAATAATTTTATCTGCTTTACAATCACCTGAATTTGATTTAGAATTATAGTGTTGTTTAGTGTAAAAAGGTATAGAGATGAGCAATCCAAAATATAAACGAGTTCTCTTAAAGATAAGCGGCGAGGCGCTATTAGGAGAGCAGGAGTTTGGTATAGACTACAGACCTGTAGAGATGATGTCAAATGAAATAAAGACTATTTTGGACGAGGGTGTCGAGGCTGCAGTAGTAGTTGGCGGCGGGAATATTTTCAGAGGTATGAAAAACAGTGCCAGACTCGGTATGGACAGAGCATCCGGCGATTATGTCGGTATGCTTGCCACTGTTATGAATGCGGTTGCTCTCCAGAGTGCGTTAAAAAAAGCAAATATTGACTGTAGAATACAATCTGCTATTACAATGAACCAGATAGCTGAACCGTATATAAGACACAGAGCAATAAGACATCTTGAAAAAGGCAGAGTTGTTATCTTTGCAGTAGGTACAGGCAACCCGTTTTTTACAACCGATACGGCGGCGGCGCTCAGAGCCTCAGAAATCAATGCGGAAGCCATGCTTATGGCTAAAAACGGTGTCGACGGAGTCTATAACGACGACCCGAGAACCAACCCGAATGCCGAAAAATTAGACAAAATATCCTATTCGGATATTATTAAAAATGAGTTAAAAGTTATGGACACATCTGCTTGTTCCCTGTGCGAGCAGAACAATATCCCGATAATAGTTTTTGATTTTAAAGCAAAAGGCAGCCTGCTCAAAATATCAAAAGGCGAAGATGTCGGAACATATATCGGACAATAGTTAACATAGTTAATACAATAATAAATTTTTGAAAGAGGTAAAAATGTCAGAAGCAGTTGAACAATTATTTTCATCAGGAGAAGAAAAAATGGAAAAAGCTATTTCACAGTTGAAACGTGAGTTTGCAACCGTCAGAACCGGTCGTGCAAATCCGGCTATTCTAGATAAAGTATCTGTGGATTATTACGGTTCACTTACTCCTCTAAGACAGATGTCACAGGTTACGGTACAGGACGGAACAACACTTGTTATCACACCTTATGACAAATCTATTCTTAAAGAGATTGAAAAAGCAATAATAAAAGCTGAACTTGGTATTGCTCCAAACAGTGACGGTATTTGTTTAAGACTGGCATTCCCGCCTTTGACCGAGGATAGAAGAAAAGAAATTGTTAAAGATGTCAAAAAAATGGGTGAAGAAGCTAAGGTTGCAGTCAGAAACATACGGCGTGATATGTCGGATGCACTTAAAAAAGCCGAAAAAACAGATAATCTTCCGGAGGATACGGTCAAAGATAATCAAGACAAGATTCAGAAAATTACTGATAAATATACAAAAATTATTGATACAAGTGTTTCTGAAAAAGAAAAAGAAGTAATGACTGTATAACGGACATAATTTGGAGAATAAATACGTGACACGGATTATAACAGGATTTGTATTGGGAGTAATTGTATTATTATCCCTCATCGCAGGCGGTTGGGCATTGTTTTTGCTTACCCTGCTGTTTATAATCTTTGCCACAAAAGAATATGTAATAATCTTAAAACACAAAGGATTTTATCCGAGTTTAAAGGTAATTCTTTTTGCGGATGCCTTTTTAGCGGTGCTTGCCTATCTTAACAAGTTTAATATGCTCTCGTTTGCGATTACAATATGCTCAATATCAACATTTATGTGGGTATTATTTAAAGGCAGACAGCCTTATATAGCAAATGTTGCAACAACAATACTGGGTTTCATATACGGAGGATTATTTCCGTTGTATCTGATTTTTTTGCGTGATATAGGCTCTGCCCCGACATATTCGTATATGCTTAAATCAACCGGCGATTGTGTCGGTCAGGGGTTCGTTATTTTGCTGTTCTTCTCTGTGCTGGTAACAGATGTCGGCTGTTATTATTTCGGGTGTAATTTTGGCAGGCATAAACTTGCCCCGATAATAAGTCCGAATAAAACAATCGAAGGTTCTATCGGCGGAACTGCCTGTGCGGTCGCAGTATCGTTTATTATAGGATATATAATACATCTGGCATGGTATCATTGTGTTATAGCAGGTATTTTGATTGCAATTTTCTCTCAAATAGGTGATTTGTGCGAGTCGTTGATAAAACGTGATGCAGGTGTTAAAGATTCCGGCAGCACTCTTCCCGGACATGGTGGTTTTCTTGACAGAACCGACAGCTATGTATTTACTTTACCTGTTTTGTACTATTATTTTCAGTATGTTGTCCATAATCCCAATACAATACGGTCAATCTGCGATTTCTTTAAAGGGTTATGGTAATGACATTTAATATTCTGGATATTGAATGTCAGGATAAAGAAACGCTTAAAGCGGCGTTTACGCATCCGTCATACACAAAGGAAAATAACCTTTCCATTCTCGGGAATTATGAAAGATTGGAGTTTCTGGGCGATGCTGTTCTGAAACTTTCCGTATCAACACTGCTTTATAGTAAATATCCTGATTATAAAGAGGGTGATTTGTCAAAAATACGTTCAATACTGGTATCGGACAGTATTCTGTCTGAGCTTGCAAGAAAGATTAATCTTGAGGATAAAATGATACTCGGTGCAGGAGAAGAACACACAGGCGGACGTCAGCGGGAGTCAAACATAGCCTGCACAATGGAAGCTGTTCTGGGTGCGTATTATCTGGACGGAAAGATTGATGTTGTGGAAAAGTTTCTTCAAAGTGAGTTAATGCCTTATGCAGATGAAGTTGACAGACATTTTGAGAAGTACAATGCAAAGGCTGTATTACAGGAATATACGCAAAAAATCTCTAATGAAGTACCTTTGTATGAAACAATAAATGTTTCGGGACCGTCGCACAAACCGGAGTTTGAAGTGCAGGTCAGCTATGACGGCAGGATTATAACTTCCGCAAAAGGCTTTTCTAAAAAAGAAGCACAGCAGAATTGTGCATACAGAGCATGTGTTATTCTGGGTATTGTAGAGGGGGAGGACGGAAATGGGTAATATTATTATATCTCCATCGATATTGTCTGCTGACTTTGCAAATCTGGAAAGGGATATTAAAGCGGTTGAAAAAGCAGGTGCAGATTGGCTGCATATTGATGTAATGGACGGTCATTTTGTTCCGAATATTTCAATCGGGATACCTGTTGTCAGGTCTGTTCGTTCTGTTACCGGTCTTGTTCTTGATGTTCATTTAATGATTTCGGAACCTGAAAAATATATTGAACCATTTGCAGATGCAGGTGCTGACATAATTACGTTCCACTATGAAGCCTCAAAAGAAAAAACAGCGGACATACTTAGAAAAATACATTCTTTAGGACTAAAGGCAGGTTTGTCAATAAAACCGGATACGCCGGTTGAAGAGATAAAACCGTTTATATCACAATCGGATTTAATCCTGATAATGACTGTAGAGCCGGGGTTTGGCGGACAGAAGTTTATAGAAAAATGTGCGGGGAAGATATCTGTAGTAAAGCAGTATTTAAATGAGAGCCAATATTTGCAGGTTGACGGCGGAATTAATGTACATACGGGTGCGATTTGTATTAAAAAAGGTGCTAATTCTCTGGTTGCAGGGAATTTTATATTCAAAAGCGATAATATAAGCGGAAGTATAAACTTGTTAAAATATTAACTTTATTTAAAATAGTGCCATGCCGGTTTAACTCTGATAAAATTGTATGCATAATGGGTAGTTTTACATTAAAGGGAACCGTTACATACGCAATATACAGGCAGATTTTAGTCCAATTTGTCGAATTGGTCAGCACTATAGGTGACATTGTGCGCTACGGAGTCGAAGTACTGAAGAATATATCAAAAGGGAATATTCGCATAAAAGAGCTTATTGAGCAGTGCGCAAGGTTCGGTGTCAGCTCGCTTCCGATAACATTATCAATTGTCGGTATGTCGTCAATAATCGTTGCAATGCAGATAGCAGGCGAAATGGTTAAGCAGGGTGCGGGCAATTATGTCGGACTGTTTGTTGCTATGCTCATTGTACGTGAGGACGGAATAATCATGTCAGGGTTTGCAATTATATCAATGATAGGTTCATCTCTGGCATCTGAGCTTGCGACAATGCGTGTTACCGAGCAAATAGATGCAATAAAAGTTCTTAAGGTAAATCCTGTGGAATACTTATTTGTCCCGAGAGTGCTGTCAGGTGTTATAATGATGCCTCCGGTGCTTGTGGTTGCATCGCTTGTCGGGATTATAGGCGGCGGTGTAGCCTCAAACCTTGCATCCGGACTGTCTTATCGTGCATATTTTGAATCAGTCTGGAGAGGACTGTATTTAAAAGATATGAATGTTGCTTTATTAAAGGCGGTTGTGTTTGGTTTTACTATTGCACTTGTAAGCTGTACATGCGGATACAAGGCATCGGGGGGCGCAAAAGGTGTCGGACAGGCAACTACTAAAGCTGTTGTCTGGTCGTTCGTTGCTATTGTTATTTGGGATTTGATTTTCTCTATTGTGTTTTTCTTTTAAAATTTAATCAGCAGGTATTATATATGAGTATAGAAGTTAAAAATTTAATAAAGATTTTCGATAGAAACACTGTTATAGATGATTTGTCATTTACGGTAAATAATGGTGAAATACTTGCTATTATCGGTTTTAGCGGTTCAGGTAAGAGTACTGTTTTAAAATTGATAAGTGGTCTTATACCTAAAGATGCCGGCGAAATCATCACAACCGGCGATATTGCAATGGTATTTCAATATTCTGCATTGATTGATTCTTTGAATGTTTTTGATAACATATCTTTTGCATTAAGAGAAAGAAAAGATTTAAGAAAAAAATACACGCACGAACAGGTTAAGAGTATCGTCAGAGAGAAACTTGCTCTGGTAGGTTTAGCGGGTATAGAAAACAAGTTTCCGTCGGAGTTGTCGGGCGGTATGCAGAAGCGTGTAAGTTTTGCGAGGGCAATCGTGACAGAGCCGGAGATATTATTGTATGACGAGCCGACGGCAGGGCTTGACCCGATGTCGTCCACGCTTATTGAAGATTATATTGTGCGATTGAAACAGGAAACGCATGCCGCCTCTATTGTCGTAACGCACCAGATGTCCACCATAACCAGAACAGCGGACAAAGTATTGATGCTATACGGCGGAAAAGATGTATTTTACGGTACACCCGATGAGTTATGCAGGCAGGATACACCGTATACAAGACAGTTTGTTTCGGCGGATTTGGAAGGTCCGATGAAAATGTTAAAAGAATAAGAAGTAAAAAAAAGGAAATAAAAAATGAAATTATCATCATCATTTAAAGTAGGAATATTATCATTAACGGCATTGTTGATATTTTTCTGTACAGTGCTGTGGGTTAAGGGTCGGGCATTTTCATCTGCGGACAGGATAGAGGTATATTTCAAAGATGTAAACGGAATGCGTCCGGGTTCTGCCGTGCAGATGATGGGGTTAAGAGTCGGTCAGGTTGAGGAGATTATTCCCGTAGTCGATGGTGAAACAAGTTATGTAAAGATGAAATTCGTAATTACCGATCCTAATGTTAAAATACCTAAAGCATCTATGATATCTATCCAGCAATCAGGGTTAATCGGGGAACAATTTCTTGAGATAACGCCGCCTAAGTTAAAATCGGTGTATATTCCGGTTAATTCCTCCTCGCTTGAAAAAGGTGCAAAGGTTCAAATAAAGCTTGATGAAAAATATTATGATGTAGGGTATGTTAAAAAGACCCAGATTTTGAGCAGGTCTGTTATTCCTGTTCAGCTTCAGGAGGTTATAGGCACTCATTATGCGTTCAGATACGATTATGTAGTCGATTTGCCGGGGCTTATTTTGCCCGAATTTATGGTCGGAAGTATTATAAACGATAATGGTGAGTTAAAGTTAAGGATAAAGCCTCTGGACAATGCTCCAATACCTTATCCTATACAAAATTCGCCGTACACTATACTTGAGCCTATGAGAATTGCAGATTTTCTTGATTTGCAATATCAGGCGGCAGAATCTTTAACTGTTATGAACAGAAAAGTTAACGACCTGTTAGACGATAATTTAATAGCGGATTTAAAACAATCGGCATTGAACGTCAAAATGTTAACGGCGCAGGCAACATCTACACTCGGTAAGGCTGAGCTGTTAATTGATGAATCAAGAAAAGACCTGAATTCAATGATGGGTATGATGAATGATGTGTCGGGAAGTTTTAACGATTTATCCAAAAATATAAATCGTATTATTGCTGATCCTCAATTTAAACCAACATTAATGCAGACGGCAAAATCACTTACTAATCTTACAAATGAGCTAACACCTATTATCGGAGCGGTTGATGCTCAGAAATTTGCTAATGATTTGAGTGTGACAATAAACAATGTCGCAGAGATTTCCAACTCTATCAACAGAATATCAAAAGACCAAAAATTAAAAGACAGTCTGATGATGACAGTAGATAATGTTAACAGGGCATTGTGCAATGTTTCGGCGACATTAGAGGTCATAAACAACACGAAAGATAAAGCGAACGTAAAACAGGTAGTAGAGGATACGGCAGCTACAGTTCATAATTTGCGAACGTTTTCCGAAAAATTGAACAAGAGATTTTTACTTTTCAGGCTGTTGTTCTAGCCGGTCGGGTTTGTTGTGAGCGGGATTATTGTCCGGTTAATGGCGGTGAGCCTCTTTCACGGAAAAGGTTTTCTTTCTCACGAGCGGGAAACATTCAGTTTAATAACCGCACTGTGGCGGCTTGTCGTGCCGTTTTCTCTGCGATAAGAAAAAAACAGGTCACTGCGGCAATATGTACAATAAGGACAAATATCTATATTGTCAACCGGAACTCCCAGTTCTTCAAGCTGTCTTGCATTTGTCTTTTTTAGATTAACATACGGACGATTATTTCTGTAAACCGTTAGATCCGAATAATTATTAACAGAATTTTGGATTTGTTTAACAACATCATCACCGACTTCGTAACAGCAATCTCCGATTGCCGCCCCGATTACGGCATAAATATCCGTAATTGATGAGTCTGAATATTCAAGCATCTTATTTACCGTTTTGACGGCTATTCTGCCTGCCGTACCGCGCCAACCGGCATGTACCGCCGCTGCAACATTAGATTTTTTATCATATAAAACTACGGGTGTGCAATCCGCAAAATTCAGATATACTGCCTGTTCATAATTTGTTAGGATAAGTGCATCGGTTTCGGGGTAATTGATTTTGCAGGGCTGTGCGAAATCAACATTTGAAGAATGAACTTGTGTCGGGGATATTAGGTTTTTTGTTTCTATATTTAAGTATTCACAAACAGATTTTATGTTTGAAGATGTATCTACTCCCTTTTCGGACGAGCGAAGAACGGTTTCCCGTGTTGTGAAAAAATGTTC
>JAJPXE010000022.1 GCA_021205645.1 Candidatus Gastranaerophilales bacterium
ATTATTGCTTGAGAACTATCTTCTTAACTACACAAAATTATCGGATAATTACAGAAATTCTGATGTAAAGACTAAAACAGATAAAGATAATAATTCAATATTATTTATTTTAATGTTTTCAGGCATTTTGTTTATGAGTATCGGGTGTTTGATTTCGTACATACATCAGCCGGTAAGATTGTTTTTTATAACCTTAATACTTATATCAATTGCCGGTATAAATACGGGCATTATGGAAAAAATCAAGAATAAAAAGAACCGGCTGAAAACAGACTGCGTAAAAGAAATTGAGAAAAATAAATTACAAATTTTGAGAATATATAATAAATATAATTTTGCAGAGAATGCAGAAAATGATTTTACGGTACAGGCAAACTGCAATATTCAAAAAATGAACTATAATATTTCGGAATATAAACGTCTTTCGTATGATTTATTAAAACTTAGCACCGAACTTAAAACAGAAACAGAAAACCTTATAAAATCAAAAGAGCTTTTAAATTCCACAAAGGATAAACTAAAAAATTTGATTGAAGAAAAAGAAAGTTTTCTCAAAAAAGTTTCTGTTGAAAAATTAGAAAATTATCCTGAAATTTATGAATTTGCACGTGAGCTTAAAAATATTTGTGTTTCTATTTCAGAAACGGAAAAAAGTATTCTTGATACAGATAAAATGGGTGTTAATTTTGCCGGTGAATTAAACGACTTTTTGCAAACCTGTGAAATTGATGAAACAGTCAATAAATATGATAATTTTGAGGACATACTTGATAAAATAAGGGATAGTCTTGACAAATCACTGGAAAATAACCGGCTCAAAACGGAGCTTATATCAAAGATAGACACTTATGATAATGAATTAGTGAAATATTCAGATGAGATAAAGGCTAAAATTGCGAAATCAGGAACGATTAACCCTGAAGAAACAGAATTAGTTTTAAAAACAAAACAGGAAGAAAAAGGAAAGTTGACCCGTTCAAAAGAGATATTGGAGCAGGTATCAAACCTTGTTGAGCTTAAAAACAAACGGAATGTTGAGATAAATCGGCTTAAATCCTGCCTTAACCGGTTAATAGTAAAAGAAGTGGTTTTGATGATTATAGAGAAATCAAAAGAGAAGTTTAATGAAACGCAGCCGAATCTTATCAGTGCAAAGAAATATCTGTCAAAAATAACGAACGGTAAATATAATGAAATAAACTTTGAGTACAAAAGCATAAGCGGTGTGAACATGCCCGAGAAGGATTGGGATACCCTCAGCCGCGGAACAAAAGAACAGTTATATCTGGCGTTGAGATTGGGGTTCGCTGATAATTACTCAAAAGATATAGATGGAAATTTTAACGGTATTCCTCAATTACCTTTGATTATCGATGATGCTTTCGTTAATTTCGATAAATCTAGAACGACTGCCGTTTTAAAATGTCTGGAAGAATTCGGAAAAAATAATCAAGTATTATATTTCACCTGCCATACTGAGGTCATTAAAGATATACTAAAAAAAGCAAATATTAAATATAATTTAATCGAGTTATAACGGTTTTCCGGTATTTTCCCGTTTATACCGGCATCACACCATCATTGTTAACTTTTGTAAAATCACACCTGAAATGTTGTCAATTATTATAAATATATACACTTTATATATTCAGGGTATAATTATGGGCGTAAGCAAAGCATCATTAGAAAATAATCAGTTTCATTACGAAAAAAAAGATCGAAAAACACGTTCTAAAGAACAGTGTGAAAAGCTTAAGAAGCGTGCAGAAGAAGCCGGTAAAAAAGAACGTGACCGTATAGAAAGGGAGGCTTCCGCATCCTGCAGTGCATACAATGCAATAACTGCAGAGCAAGAAGGTATGTTTTACCGCTGGCTTAAGGAGCAAGTCTACTTGATAAATGGTATTTCAAAAGAAGATAGAGATGCATTTAACGCAAAGCAGAAAGCTATCAAAAGAGGTGAATATACCGAAGAAAACGACACAACCGGAACGGATACTGCCGGCTATAACAACGGCGATTTGTATGTAAAAAATAATAATGAAGCAAAATATCAAAGTTATATCCTTAAATATGCCAAACAGTACAATTTAGACCCTAACCTTGTTGCAGCGGTGATAGAAAAAGAATCAAACTGGAATCCGAATGCGGTTTCTTCAGCAAACTGTAAAGGATTAATGCAGGTTAATCCTAAATATGTTTCCGGCAATTTGCACGATGTTGATCACAATATTGCGGAAGGCTGTAGAATATTGCGAGAATGTATGGATGCATACCCTGATTCTTTAGAACAGGCACTTGTTGCCTACAATGCAGGCATCACAGGAGCTAAAAACACTCCATCCTCAAGCTATTCCACAAAAGTTATGAACGCATATAACAGCAGAACTGAACTTTTGGCTCAAAATTCAGCAAACAGCACTAACAAATTGGATTATTCCGCATAATTGCAGAGTATATCTTAAAACAGTTCACCCGCATTTTGTATTAAAAATATTCCGTTAAAAAATGAAACTGTAAAATAAAGTCAAACTGCTAAAAAATCTGTTCATCTGCACGTTTTCGTGCTAAAATCATAAAGAAGAGAAGGAATCATTATTATGGAAAAATTTTATGCAACTACGGCGATAGATTATGTTAACGGTGCTCCGCATATCGGACACGCTTATGAAAAGATTTTGTCCGATGTTATTTTCAGGCACTATACTCAGCGATGCGATAATACATTCATGCTCACAGGCACTGACGAACACGGCATAAAAATCCAAAAAACAGCGGCGGCAAGGAACATAACACCAAAACAACTCTGCGATGAGAACGCTCAGCAGTTCAAAAATGCATGGAAAGCTCTGGATTTTGATTATTCTCATTTTATAAGAACAACAGATGAGCAGCACGTTAAAGTTGTTCAACATATTTTTAAGAAATTAACGGAACAGAATGACATCTATAAAAACTCTTATACCGGTCTTTATTGCAGCGGCTGCGAGGCGTTTTTAAACGAAAAGGACCTCACAGAGGACGGACTTTGCCCGGACCATCTTAAAAAACCCGATATTGTCAGCGAAGAAAACTACTTCTTTAAATTGACAAAATATAAAGATGCTATTGCAAAACATATAAAACAAAATCCGGATTTTATTGTTCCGGCATTCAGAGCTAATGAAGTGCTTAACCAGTTAGAAAATATCGAAGATATATCAGTATCAAGGGCAAAATCCAATGTTGATTGGAGTATTGACGTTCTTGACGATTCAGAACAGGGAGTATACGTATGGATAGATGCACTTTCCAACTACATCACCGCCATTGGCTATGATACGGAAAATCCGGCAGAACAATTTAACACTCTCTGGCCTGTTGATGTTCATATTATCGGAAAAGATATTCTCAAATTCCATAGTATTTACTGGATTGGTATTCTTATGGCGTTAAATCTGCCGCTTCCTAAACATATCTTTGCTCACGGCTGGATTACCATTGATGAAACTAAAATGTCTAAATCCCTCGGAAATGTTATCTCGCCGACAGGTGTCCTTGAAAGTTTTAACCTTGATAAACCGGATGCGCTGAGATATTATATGGCAACTGCTGCTCCTTGCGGCAAGGACGGAAATTATTCGGATATTGATTTTAAAGAAAAAGTTAATGCTCATCTGGCTAATTCAATGGGGAATCTGCTTAACAGAACTCTTTCTATGCTTGTTAAATACTTTGACGGTGATATTAAACAGGAATTTAAAATCAAGTCTGAGCTTTCGGACAAAGCATTAAAAATAGTCAAAGAAGTTATGCATCATTTTGATTATTTTGAAATACAGGAGGCTGCACAAAAAATCATGGAACTTGTTGATGATACAAACAAATTCATCACAGACAGCGAACCGTGGACACTTGCTAAAAATTCCGAAACAGATAAATGCGGACAGGTTCTGACTACCGTACTTGATGTTATGTGTGTTATCACATCTCTTATTTATCCTTATTGCCCGAATATAGCCTCTGATATGGCTTCTCAGCTCAAATATGATTTAAAATCCACAAAACTGCAGGATATCACCACCGATAATATTAAAATAGGACATCTTATTGATAAAGAAAGTATCAAACCGGTATTCTTAAGATTAGACAGTGAGCTGGCAGATAAAACAAAAGCCTTAAAAGTCTGAATTATAAAAATAGTTCGGATGAATAAAAATCCGTCCTTATAATATTTTTATTTAATCAATAAAGTTCCATTTCAATAACTTTTTTGCATATTCTCACCGTGTTTAGGGCAGCTCCTATTCTTAAATTATCCGCTACACACCACAGAGAAATACCGTTTTCAAAAGCAAGATTTTTTCTTATTCTTCCGGCAAATACCGGATTGGCTCCATCGGCATCGCGTGTAGTCGGATATTCGTAATCCTGAGGATTGTCAATAACCTCTACCCCGAAAGATCGGCTCAATATCTCTCGAACTTCATCAGGTGTAATTTTTTCTTTAAATTCAATATCTACAGCTTCCGAATGACCTCTGTATACAGGAACTCTGACAGCAGTACACGAAATAGGTGTGTTATCCGGCAGATGCAATATCTTCTTTGTTTCGTTTGTTACTTTCATCTCTTCTTTTGTATATCCGTTTTCTTCAAATACGTCAATTTGCGGAATAACATTGAATGCAATAGGTTTTTTAAACGCCTCATTCGTGAATTTTTCACCGTTCAAAGCTGCCTTTGTATTGGCTGTCAACTCGTTCATTGCCTTTAATCCGGCTCCGCTTACCGCCTGATATGTTGATACTATAAGTCTTTTTATCTTTGCACGCTCATGCAGAGGCTTTAATATAAGCATTAATTGAGAAGTCGAACAATTCGGGTTTGATATTACACCTTTATGTTTTCGTAAATCTTCGTCATTAACATTAGCAATTACTAACGGAACATCTTTATCCATTCTGAACGCACTTGAGTTATCAATAATAACACCGCCCCTTTTCACTATTTCCGGTGCAAAAATCTTGCTTGTTGAACCGCCTGCCGATGCCATTACTATATTAATATCATTAAAAGACTCCGGCACAGCTTCTTCAACAATGTACTCTTTACCTTGAAACTCAATCTTTGAGCCCGCACTTTTAGCACTTGATAAGAATTTTATACTGTTAAACTCGACCCCCAGCTCGGTTGTGATTTCGGCTATTTCCCGCCCGACTACGCCGGTTGCCCCGAGTATAGCTATGTTTGGTTTTTTCATTTTTATTCTCCCGACTGCATTATGTTATCCAATCCATATACAAACCCGCCGTTTTTCACTAAATGTCTGACAGCAAGCAAAACCCCCGGCATGTAACATTCTCTGTTTGTTGAATCGTGCCTTATGGTCAAAATCTGTCCCGAAGAGCCGAATACAACTTCTTGAGATGCCATATAACCCGGCATTCTGACAGAATGAATATGTATGTTTTTGTATGTTTCCGCTCCTCTTGCACCTTTAAGTGTTTCTGTTTCAGCACAATTGCCCGATGTAAAATTATCGTTGTTTTCCGCCATCATTGCCGCTGTTTTTACCGCTGTTCCGGAGGGTGCATCTTTCTTTTGATTATGATGAAACTCTATGATTTCCGCATTATCAAAATATTCTGCCGCCATTTTTGCAAACATCATCATCAAAACAGCACCTGTTGAAAAATTCGGTGCAATAAAACAGGCCGTATTATTTGCCCCGGATAGCATCTTTAGCTCATTTATCTGTTCATCACTTAGCCCCGTCGTTCCGATTACTATATTAATTTTGTTCGTCAAACAGAATTTTGCATTCTCATATATTGTTGCAGGCTGTGTAAAATCAATAAGCACATCAATATCTCTCACTTTGCCTGCCGATTTTATAGACTCAAATTCACCGCCGTTTATATCTATTTGAGCGGTTAATTCCATATCATCCGCATTATTTACCGCCCTGATAACTTCTTTTCCCATCTTTCCGTTTGCTCCGCAAACCGCTATTTTTATCATAATAATCCCCTGATAACTGATTTAATACTACATACCAGTATAGTATCGCATAACAATATTCAAATTTAAACGTTATAATAAATTATGTAACGGTAATTTAAAATCGTATATTATGTATTTCTTGCGTTATCGGCTTTAACTGCTTTTTTTGCCTGAATATAAGCATAAATACCCATTCCTGCACCGATAACACTATTGATAGCCATAGAAATTTTAGTTTTTGACTCATATTTAAACATTTTTGAGCAGAGTTTATCAAACGCAAATCCAACCATAGCCCAGCATCCGCCGTTTATTAGCCCGATAACGGCGGGCGGATATTTGAGAGATCCCCCAAATCCGGCAGCTTGAGCAGTTTGCGGCTGTGCATTCTCCTGAGTTTGAACCGGAGCCTGCGGCTTCTGTTCTGAATACACTAATTGGCTGCTGCGTAATTGATTAAATGAATTATTACCTGATACCGGTGGAATGCTCATATAAGATTTTCCTTTTTCTACACAACTAATTTAACGTTTATCATACTAAAAAATTGCCAAATGTCTTAATTATATTTACAATTTATTACATTAGCTCATCAGGATATAGGACATTTGTATAATACCTGACAGTTTTCTCCTTTCGCACCGGTGCCAATAATAAAAAATCTACTCACTTCTGATTAGCTTTAATGGGAAATGGATAATTGTACGGTTTTCCGGTACGGGATTTTAAATTAAGAGAACCGGCAGTTATCAGAGATAATCCTGCTTATAATATCCTCTCTGTAATTTGATTTACTGTCATCAGGTATCTTTGAGAATATGTTCTCCATTTGTTCAAAAGAACAGTCCGTATTATCTGCAAGATATTTAGCATAATTAGGGTGACATCTGTTCTTTGCACTTAAAAAATATATGTAATCATATCCTTTGTCATATTTTAATTTAATCGGCTTTATATATTTCTCCGCAATTTCAACGATTAAATCCGTATTATAACCGGATTTAAGAGTCTTATTCAGAAACTCCGCTATTAGTTCGGTTTGCAAAATTCCGCCGCCCCGCCCAATTCCGCACAAACACGAATCTATTATCAGCTCACGATTTTTTATGGTGTTTATTACCTGTTTTGTATTAGTAAACGACAATCCCAAATTATTATGAGAATGGAATCCCAACGCAGTTTTTTCGTGCAGATTTTTATCCAAATACCCGAACAACTCTGCTGACTCTGCCTCTGTCATAATACCCATTGTATCAACAATACACAGGCATGCCGGTCTTATTGAATTACAAATATCCAACAGCTTTTCAAGCTCTTTTTTAGTATATAAACTCGTGTGCATCGGATTAAGCGAAATGTTATATCCCTTATCAATAAGCATTTTAGCAAAATCAGATACATAATCAAGATGATGACGCTTAAAAGCTATTCGTAAAGTAAAATTAAACCCTTTATTAATACTTATTTTATCAGCTGATATCTCACCAAAATTAAGCATCAAAGTACAGACTTTATTTGTAAACTCCGGAATATACTCCGCTGCTCTTTCAATGTTGCCGAACAATGTTGAATCTTTACCGCCGTCGACTTCACTCAAAAAACCGCACTCAACATAATCAACTTCCGCACTTACCAGTTGATGAATAATCAACTTTGACAAATCACCGCCAAAATCCCAGTTATTTATATATCCGCCGTCCCTTAACGTGCAATCCAGTAACTTTATTAAAGCCATCTAGCGACCTCTGTTTTTTATCATTTTTATAGAATATTGATTAACGCTTTATATATGAATAATACAATGCCCTGTAGAATTTCGGTCTAAAAAGAAATAACGGTCTGTAGACAACATACCTGAATAATGAATAAATCTGACTGACAATTTCACATTTAAACTTTTCCATACCGGTATTTTTCCACGGGGTCAACTGCAGGTATTTAAAATACAAGTTTTTATAATAATTCATTGAGCCGAACAGCCACGGTTTTTGTCTGCCTATATAATGAACTAATTTAGGATTTTTAGCATAACCGGAACGGTTAACAAAATTACTTGATTGAACATTCCATCCGTCATCAATCTGCTTAATATGTCCTTGCAGAACAACATTTATAATCTGCTGGTCGCCGACAAAAATCTCATCAAAATGCTGCCGGGTATATTCAAGATACTTTGCTTCAATATTATCTTCCCTAATCCTATTGAGATTAAAAATCAACATACCGGCATTTACATACAAACTGCCCTCATCAAGTTCAGGCTTTCTATGATGTGTTTGATTTGAAATATCAGATACGCCGCCCGCATAATAATCGGAAATACCGGTATTGTACAGCTCCGATATATCACTGTTTACAACAACATCGCAATCCAGATACAAAACCTTATCGACACCCTCCAGCAAGGAGGCGAGTTTTAATCTGTAAAATGTTGCGATATTTATGTATTTGTGGGTCTTTATCTTCGAATAATCATTAAACAACTCATTATCAATTTTTATAAACTTTATCTCACAGGGATTAATCTCTTTTAATTTTTCTGTTTTAGTTCTATTTTCCCCGGAAATTCCGCCGTCAAGAATATAAAATGTTATATTATTACATTTGGTATTAGCAAGAATTGAAGCAATTACAACACCGGCGTATTCTGAATAATTATCATCGGTTGCAAGACAGATATTCATAGATTATAAACCTTTCCGTTCATTCAGTATCTCCCTTATTTTTGAAATCACAAAATCAAGTGCACCCTTCTGGTCATCAAAAATATTTTTACAAGCTTCAACAGTGGCAGTGTAGAAAGTGTTATCAGATAAGAATTTGTCAAGGGAACAATATAATTCCTGTTTGTTGTTTACCATTACAGATGCTTTTGCTCTAATCAGCAGCGAATAGATATCTCTAAAATTCTTAACTGACGGACCTGTTATGGTAGGAACATTGTATATGGCAGCCTCAAGCGGATTGTGTCCCCCCGTGTTGTTAAAACTTCCGCCGATAAATGCTATATCACATACTGCATAAGTCTTTTTTAACTCACCCAGAGTGTCTAATATGATTATATCGCTCTTTTTAAATGTGTCTTTCATTGAGCGGTAACCGATTCCAAAATTATATCCTTTTATAATTTTTTCTATTTCTGGTATACGTTCTAAGTGTCTTGGAGCAATTACCAGTTTAAGATTAGTATGTTTTTCTCTTAATTTTCCGAATGTATCAATTAAAATCTCGTTTTCACCCGAATGTGTACTTCCTGCTATAAGGATTTTGTTATTACCTTTTTCTAAATCAATATCCGTTTCAATTTTATCAATATCAAATTTAAGGTTTTTCATGACTTCTGTATTGTTCTCATCTGTTCCGATTGAGATAAACCTGTCATTATCAAGTCTGCTTTGAGTATATATTTTTGTGTAAAGCCTTAAAACCGGAGCAAAGAAAAATTTCAACCGCCGGTAAGAATTGTATGATTTGTCGGAAATTCGTCCGTTTATAATAAGAAGCGGTATGTTTCTTCTTTTACATTGAATGGCAAACTCCGGCCACAGCTCGGTTTCTGCAATCAAAACAATATCCGGATTAATTCTGTTTAAAAAATTATTGACGGCAATAGGAATATCAAACGGAAAATAGGTAATAAAATCTGCTACATCCGGATATTTTTTTTTGACAAGCTCTTGAGCTGTTTTTGTTCCGGTTGTAAGAACAAGTTTATACTCCGGATAAGTTTCCTTTGTTTTTTTGATAAGTTTTTCCAGCGACAAAACCTCACCAACTGAAACGGCATGATACATAATAACCTTATCGCCTAAATTCGGCGGGTTAAAGACCCCCATTTTAAGCATTCTTGTGCCGGTATCTTTGCCGGTGTGCAGTCTGCTTATTGCAACAAGCGGATAAAACAACGTAAACACTACCAGTGCCGACATATCATATAAATGCGATAATAACTTAAACATTTATACTCCCTGAAAACTTCTGTATTGTTTAGTTTTAACATAAATAAGCCGGATAGACAATAACGTGTTTTAAAATGTAATCAATTGAGTTTTCAGACTGACTTTGTATTGAAATCAGACTTGAAAAAAGTTGTAAATCAGGTTACAATATACAAATGAGTTTGCGGAAAAATTAAAATAGCATAGTTGGTCGTCACCCTGCCGAAAATCCGTCTCGCAAACTCTCGGGGACGTTATCAATATCGGTTGGGTTTTGTACAATGAAAAATAAATAGAAAATTACATCGTGGGGATGTTCTGGATTTGACAGGATGAGCGATTAAATCAGGTTGCGAGTTCGGGTGCTGTTCCCGATTATCAACAAGCAAACAAATTAAACGCTAAAAATAACGTTGTAGATGCAACTGCAGCATTCGCTGCACGTAGAGCTCCGGAAGCTCTTGCTGCCTAGTTTCGCAGCATGCTACCCTTTGATACCCAACTTGCCGGTATCTCTGGGCCATTATGCAAGTACAGTACTTCAATAGTGGTAGAAGTATCAAGTTGACCACCAAAGGTTGGTTTCTCCGCAAAAGAAACTCGGGTTATGGCATTGGCTTTGTTATTTTCCAACCTTAACCGAGATAATAAATAACTACGCTCGTAGATATTTGCTTTAATTCATTTTGGACGCGGGTTCGACTCCCGCCATCTCCAGTCTATGACAATTTAATAAATTAATAAGATTAGAAAACGCGGAATGCGGTGTTATTGTTAGGTTTTTACCGTCGAATAAAAGTTCGATTGTTAATAATTTCACCAGTTCCGCTTTTTCTTTGGGGGTTTGGCGCAAAAACAATGATTTCGCGTCTTTTGAAAGTTCGATTATTAAATTTGCATAGTCTATTAAACTCCTCCGAACAAGCGGAGCAGGATTATGCGGAAGCGTACATTGCAGCTGCTTTGCAAGCGGAGCGTTGTGTTAACGACAACGTCGTTAACACCGACTCCGTTGCGGAGCGAGTGAGAACCGGTTCCCGCTGTCGCACGGCAGACCGTGTAAAAACAGTGGTATAGTGCTGATCTGCCCGCCTTGTCTGCACAAGCCGGCACCGTCATCACCGGCATACGCAACACCCGCTGCTAATTTGACACCATTTCACGGAGTGCTAAGAAAAATTTTAATTTTTCCGCAAATTCATTATTAAGCATCAAGTCCTAAATCAAGAACCGGAGCCTTAGCTGCAATTGCACTTGAAGAAATTATATCGACTCCCGTTGCTGCAATCTCTTTCAGCCTTTCTAGGTCAACATTTCCGCTTGCCTCAACAACGGCTCTATGGTTTATTATTTTAACAGCCTCTTTCATTTGTTCCGTTGTCATATTATCAAGCATAATAATATCAGCCTGACAATTTAGAGCCTCCTGTACCTGCTCTAAAGTGTCGCATTCTACTTCAATTTTGTGTGCATGTGAGATTGTTTTTTTTAGTTTTTGTATGGCTTTTGTGATAGAGCCTGCAAACTTGACGTGATTATCTTTTATCATTGCACAGTCTGAAAGATTATACCGGTGAAGATAGCCGCAGCCTGTCTTAACTGCATACTTTTCGAAAATTCTGAAATTCGGAGTTGTTTTTCTTGTATCAACCATTCTGACATTATAATCGTTTATGATTTCCTGATATTTACGGGATTCTGTCGCTATACCGCTCATTCGTTGGACATAATTGAGAGCGGTTCTCTCTCCGGTTAAAATCGCTCTTGCAGAACCCGAAACTTCTGCAAGTTTTTGACCTTTCTTTATCACTTCGCCATCTTTTACAAAAAACTTGACTTTGATATTTTCTGATAAGATTTTGAATACAATCTCAAACACTTCCCGCCCGCAAAACACCCCGTCCTGACGGGTGTTTAGATAACATCTCATCGTATCATTTTCAGATGTCAGATTATCCGTTGTTATATCTTCAAAACCGATATCTTCTTTTAATGCGTTTTTTACATGTTCTTCTATATAAAATTTATTTAACAAACCCCGGTTCTCCCTCTCCTTTAATCACACAGTTATGTACGCCGTCTTGATTTGTCTGCGGGAAATCGGTTCTGTAATGAGCCCCTCTGGTTTCTTTCCGCTTTAATGCCGATTTTATAATCAGCTGTGCCGTACATAACATATTTCTGTATTCGTATTCTTTTTTGTTCAAACATTTTATATCACGTCTGAATTCCGCTTTTAGTCTGAATATCTCGTCTAAACCCTTTAAAAGGGAATTTTCATCTCTTAAAATTCCGACATAGTCCCACATAATATCTTTTAATTTTTGTTTAAACAAATCAATATCAAAACTTTCATCACTGATAGGGTCAGTATATTTGTCGATAGTTGCCATGATTGTTTCGTCGATTTTTTTAGGCGGAGTGAGGTTTGTAAAAGTCAGGTAATTTGCAAGCTCATGTGCGCATACAACGCATTCGAGCAGTGAATTACTTGCAAGCCTGTTAGCTCCGTGAAGTCCGGTTGAGGCACATTCGCCGATTGCGTATAACCCTCTGACAGACGTTCTTCCGTCGACTCCGGATTTTATTCCGCCCATAAAATAATGTGCTGCGGGTGCTACGGGGATTAATTCTTTTGTAATATCTATACCGGCACTTTTACAGGTCTTTGATATGGTCGGGAACCGTTTTTTTAGTTTTTCTTCAGGTATTACTGCCGCATTGAGGTAAACATTATCGGAGTTCGTTTTCTGCATTCTGTCGTATATTGCACGTGCAACAACATCACGCGGGGCAAGTTCTTTTAGCTCACTGTATTCGGACATGAATTCTTTACCATTGCAATCAAGAAGAATTGCCCCCTCACCCCGAACGGATTCGGAAATTAAAAATCTGTTTTTAAGCCCCTCGACGGCAAGTGCAGTCGGATGAAACTGAACAAATTCCAAATCCTGTAATATAGCTCCTGCCCGATATGCAAGCTCAATACCGTCACCTGTTGCAACAGCAGGGTTTGTCGTGTATTTGTACAATTGACCGACTCCGCCGGTTGCAAGTATTATTGCCGATGAATATATCGTTTCATATTCCTGAGTATCGTCATTGTATATTATTGTCCCTTTACATTCACCGTCAGAATTAATCAACAATTCCGTAACAATTGTTTCTTCAAGAATATCAATATTAGGGTTTTCCTTTACCCTCTTGCATAATATTTTTTCAATAACACTTCCGGTTGCATCTCCTCCGGCATGCAAAATACGGCTTATACTGTGAGCACCCTCAAGGGTGTATGCTATTTGTCCGTTCTCATCTCTGTCAAAATTTACCCCTAAATCAATTAAATCACTGATAACTTCATCTGAGTTTTCGGAGATAAATTTTATCGTATCGTATTCGCTCAGCCCGGCTCCTGCTCTCAGGGTGTCTTTAATATGCAAATCAACGCTGTCAGTGCTGTTTTCTTCCATAACTCCAACAATGCCGCCCTGTGCGTATCGGGAATTACTCTCTCCAAAATTAGATTTTGTAATAACAAGCAATCCGTCAGGAAGATTTATTTGCTCGGTGATTTTTAAAGCGCAAAACAATCCTGAAATACCGCTTCCAACTATAACTGCCGAATATTTTGAATACTTCATATTTAAACCTTTTGTTCGTAGGCTGTACTAATTCAATTTTTACTGTCTTTAAACCATTTTACTTCAAAAACGGTTTTTTACAAAGTTCTGTGTCCATCCGGCTAAATCAGGATAAAGTTTTTGGTTGTGACCGTGTGCGAGCCATTCCTGCATATTTATAACGGCATTATCTATATGGTTCTTAGCTTTATAGATAAAAGAATACATGCCGGTTCTGTCCGCTCCCGCTTTACAGTGTATGTGTGCTTTGCCGCCGTTTGATTTAACTTCCTCCACCTCTTTTAAAAATGTATCTATGTTTTCCTCTTTGGGGTGTCGGGTAATGCTCGGTATACTGTGATATCTCATCCCAAGTTTTTCAACTTCGGTTTTTTCGTCAAAATTCAGTCCGCTTTTATACATTGTTCTAAAATTAAATACATCCGTAACACCTTGTTCTTTCAGCCATTTCAAATCTTCTTTTTGCGGCTGTGCTGAGCGTGATACGGTATTATCTATTTTTGAATAATTTAACGGCCGAGCTGTGAAAGTTATTGGTTGAATTATCATAATGCCAAAATATCATATTTTTCAGGCAGCTGCAACCGATTTTTATTAAATTATGTAACAAATATATAAAAAGGATATAAAATTGGTTAATTTTTTGTAACGATTAAACTTTATATAAATACAGGAATAAATATGTATTACATGCCTGCTGCATGCGGGTCAATGTTAATATGAAAGAAACGGGGGAAATGGATAACTTTCATTTTATAGACGTAAAACCTGCTATAGACCATGCTGAAACAGCATCAATTAAGGATACAATATTCAGACGTGCAAGAGAAAAATCTAATACACTTGCTGCTGAAAAGGGCGAAAGTTACACATCTGATATTCAGAATGATGTTATGTCTGTTGCACACGAGAGTATTCAAGGAACTCAGGCAAACCCGTTTAACAGGTTTATTGAAAGTATGGGGTTGAATAATGAACAAACCGAAGAAGTTTCAGAGGCTCAACCTGCCGGGAAATCTGTTGATATACAGGAGATTTATACAAGGGAAATAAAACGTAATATTGAAAGTGTCAGCAATGAGGCATTTGCAGGTTCGGTAAAGAATGAAACTATGGCAGCTGCCAGAAACCAGTTTAGTCAGGCGACTAATTTGACTGCTACATTGAATTTTTTGAATACGCAGGCAGCCATTCGAATGGCAGAGGGAGCACATTCAAAGATTAATTTTTTGTCTTAAGAGATGAATTTTTGCTGTGTTATAAAGAAAAAAATTCATGCCGGATATTTTGTGCTGTTTTTAATTATTTGTGTGATATTGTAATGAATACCGATTAGCCGGTCGGATAGCAGTTTAGTCTAATGTTTTTAATTCTTTTTTATTGCTTAATTGAAACAGAGAGTGCAAAAAATTCCAAAATTAATATACGACAGTTGGTGTACCGTTCCGGTACACAGTCTGTAGGGCAGCAACGGGAGTTGCGGAAGCAGTTCATTCCGGCAAATTTTGGAGATTTTTTGCAGATTATGTACAAAAAGAAAGGATATTACTATGATTTTTAATCCGTTAACAGAAAAAGGCATTCCGATAGAAAAACAATTGCGTACCTGGAATGATATTGCAAAGAGAAAATTTAATAAATATGACGTGGACTGTTACACAAGAACCCGCCAAATTTTAATGAACGGTATAGAGATAGAGGCGTGGAATTTTAAGCATGCATTTGCCCGTTTTTCTGGAGATGAAGAGTTATGCAAGTTTCTTGCCGAAACAAAAAAAATAGAAGATATGCAGCAAACAACCGTAAACTGGATGTCACCTGCGGATCAGTCCGTATTGGAAACAACGCTCGGTTATGAGCAGGTTGCAGTTGATTTGACGGCATGGATGGCACAAAACGAACCTGACCCGTATGTTAAAGAAACTTTTAATTTCGGGCTTCTGGAAGATTTTGACCATTTATACCGCTACAGCCAGTGGGCATATATGGAACACGGGATTAATCCTAATGATATTGTTCAGGCAAAAACCGATGTTGTAATCGGACGTCCTACACAAAATCATCATAATGATAATGTTGTCAGACTACGTAAACATTACAACAGGGAGAATGCTAAGCCGCAAACAAAAGTTAATATTTTAACGCTTGTATCGGCGGAGCAGCAAACGCACAATTACTATGCCGAACACGGTATGGAATACGGCAATCAAATTCTGCGCTCAACTTATGCCGAGATAAAAGATGTTGAAGAAGAACACGTAACGATGTATGAATCGCTTGCTGACCCGAATGAAACACTTTATGAAAAATTATTAATCCATGAATTCACCGAAGTTTGTAACTATTATACCTGCTATAAAGATGAAGTTGACGATGTAATAAAACCTGTGTGGGAACAATTTTTAGCAATGGAAATAGAGCACCTTCACCACGCCGCTAAATTATTCACAGAACACGAAAATCGTGATCCTGAAGAAGTTATCGGAAATTCTGTTGTTATACCTAATCATTTTGAATCGCAAAAGAAATATGTAACAAATATTCTTGAAACAGAGGTTCAAAAACGTTTATCTGATGACAGGGGTTATACAGAAGTCTCAGAACTTCCCGATGATTGGGCAAGTTATAGTGTTCAGGAGAAAGTCGGAAAAGAAGGCTCTCCGACAGAAAGGACTATACAAATTATCGCACTTCAAAAGGGACGTGATATTGCACTTGCAAGCAAAAACCTTGCAATAAAACAGTCTGAATTATTAGAAAAAGGGCTTGAACATAAAGCTCAAGCTCCTGATACGGTTTCTGTGACAGATTATGATAAAATGGCAGAAAAAAGCTTTGAGTTCTAAATATAAGGGAATGGAAAAATTAAAATTTTTTGGCAAACTCTTAAGAAAGCGACTTGGTTATAATAACCAAGCCGCTTTCTATATCCAGCTTAAACCTATTGATAATATAGACAATATTAAAGCACCCCAAAAAGCACTTAAAAATCCGTTGACTTCAATTCCGGGAACAAGATAGGCAACGAACATAAATAACAGAGCATTTATAACAAGAATAAATAATCCGAGGGTGAGTATATTTATAGGCAGAGTTAAAAATATCAAAGCAGGTTTGATAAACAGGTTAACTAAAGCAATAACCGCACCGGCAATCATTGCTGTTGTGAAGTTTGATATTGTTATTCCGGGAATTATCCGGCCGGCAAACATTATACATAGTGCAAGTCCTATCCATTTTAACAGTAGTTCCAACATCGATTTTTATTCTCCTTTCTTATTGTTTTGTGAGTTAAGTTTGTAAAAATACAATGATTTTTTTCAAAACACCTGTTCTTTTTATATAATTATTTTATTATTCTGCTGGAATTATTTCATTACCCGTTATGCTTAATACTAATCTAACATTAAATCACAATTTTTTATATTATGTTATAC
>JAJPXE010000129.1 GCA_021205645.1 Candidatus Gastranaerophilales bacterium
TGAGGTAACTTCCGCCACTAAGACTACAGAGATTGACAAATTAATAACAAATTTAACATAGGTCGATGTGGCACTCTGCCGAACAAAACGATTAAGTATCGTTTTGTGAGAGGGTTACCCTTGAGGTAACTTCCGCCACTAAGACTACAGAGATTGACAAATTAATAACAAATTTAGCATAGGTCGATGTGGCGGAATCGGTATACGCGCACGTTTGAGGGGCGTGTGGAGAGATCCTTGCGGGTTCAAGTCCCGCCATCGACATTTAACTTTTTGGAGCCTTTATTGTGAGGCTCTATTTTAGTAATAGAGCTGTTTTTACGGGTTCCAATTACTGTTACATTGCTTAAATTTAAAGTACTATTTTTGAGAGCTTGTTTTGCTTGTGATGAGCGTTTTTCAAGGGTTCCAGTCAATGTTTTTATATCTGCTGAGAAAGTCTGTTTTCTAGTTAGTTTTAGTTGTCTAAGATGTTCAAACACAGGTCTCAACTTAACTGTCAGTTTTTCTGTATCCTCATCATAGATGATACTTTCAGTTATAGTGCTAAGTATTAGACGTTTTTCATCCAGTGTAGCTTTCAAGTATAACTCAGGTATTCTGTTGGCAAAATCAATTAAGATACTGATACGCTTAGTTGTATCTTTTGAGTTTTCATTCAAATAAGTGATTTGGTTAGTTATTTCAGTTTTCCGAGCCTCTAATTTTCTGATAATTTCAGCTCTTGTATTAGAGTTTATCCCCATAGTTTCAGCGTTACTCTGAGTTAATTTATAAGCTATGTCATCAATAATCTTATCGTATTCTTTTCTTAAATCTGCAATGGACTTGTGTTCATACTCTTTCAATCCGTCAATAACCTTAAATATCTCTTTCTTGATAACCTTAATTTCTTTATCAGTTATGTCAAAACTCTCAATTACTTCCTGCATTGCTTCATCAATTAGATGTTCATTGATATTCTTTTCTTTTTGATGAGCTTTTGAGTAATTTGAACAGTGATAATAGATGTATGTGCCACTATTATGAGAGCCGTGTTTGGTTATTCCAACCATACTATAGCCACATTTAGCACACTTGATAAAGTTTGAATAGCTATAGGTAAGTCCTTTTGGACTTCTTACATCACAACCTTTTAGCAGAAGTTGAACCCTGTAAAATAATTCTTTAGATATAATCGGCTCATGCACGCCGTCAAATATATCTTCGCCATGAGTTACTTTGCCAATGTATACAGGATTTTTGAGTATATCTTGAATACGTTTTTTTGTGTATGGTTTACTCTTGCTATCCACAAATCCGTATTTAGCAAGCTCTTTGGCAACTCTTTCGTAGGAGAATAACCCTGTTGCATAGAGTTCAAACAAACGCACTATATGAAGTCTCTTGTGAGGGTCAGGAACAATAACTCCATGTCTAAATTTGTCTCTAGTATTCATATAACCAACAGGAGCTTTACCGAGCTTGTATCCGTGTTCTGCTCTATTCCTAAGCACTGAGGCTGTTCTGTCTTTTGTATTGTCCAGCTCATCTTCTGCTTGTCCGATATATACACCAATCAAAACCTTTTTGACTTTTCTAATATCGTCAAAATTTTCCATGATACTGGCAATGGTACAACCATGTTTCTTAATTGGCTTTAGAATTTCAGCAAAGAAATCTTCTAAACATCTGGAGAGTCTATCTAACTTCCATACGGCAACATAGGCTATTTCATTCTTATGGTCTTTTACATAACGAAGCACATCTTTTAACCCTTTACGATTAGTGTTTGAGCCTGTTTTGCCTGCGTCTTCAAAATACACTAGTGTATATCCTTGAGATTTCGCTTTTTTCTCCAATAGTTCACGTTGCATGGGTAAGCTATGCCCACCATTAGCTTGTTCCGCAGAGCTAACTCTGCCATAGCCTACAACCGTTTTTCTAGTGCTGTTTGTCTTTGCCATTTTTGTTCTCCTTTGTTATTATTTATTGTACTTTCCGTATTGTCAACTCTGATACCGATTTGAGCCACTTGAACCATTAGTTGTGTTAATAAAGCATTATCCACAATTAAATCTTGTTGCTCTACATTAGGGTCAAATTCTACATGCAATTTCTTAGCCATTTGAATCCCCTGCCACAAAACCGTAATAACGTTGTAATCTTGCAATTAGGTCAAGCATAAGGGTTATGGTCTTAGGCTTCCTGTATACAAGGAAAATAAGAACATTCGTTCTTAGGTTCGCCAACTGGTTAAAATGGGTCAATTCGTTTTCTGTAACGTTAATATATTCTGTCTTTATATGACTTCTTAAAATATTGAGGTCAAAGTTGTTCTGCTTCAATAGTTCAATAACTCTTTCAGCAATAAATATTTCCTTTAGGGTATTATTATTTTCTGATGTTGTAAGGTCATGTAACCAATCTAAACGCTCTAACAATTTTTCAGGTTCACCACAGAATAGTTGCAGTTGTTGCAACATAACAGGTACAGTACTATTGAGAACATCTGTAAGCATTACAACTCTTTGTTCTTCCAAAGGAATATCAAGAGTTTTTCTGATATCATCTAAGCGAAACAATTTAGCCTCAAGCCTTAGAGTTCTTTTAGCTATAGCAATACCATTTCTACCGATAGTATTTGTATATATTGTTGCTCTTGTTGTACGCTTGAATTCAGAGCTTAAATCTTCACCTTTTAAATAAAAGGTCAGAGATGAACCATGTTTTTTTACTTTAGGTACCAGCATTAGTCCATGCCTGTGATATTTTGAGATTTTGTATCTGTTAGACGCTAAGGGTAAAAAAGAACTAATTGCTTCTATAAATCTTTCAACTTGTTGTTTAGAGTCCACTTGTAAGTCTACACAAACATCGCAAATAAATACTTGTGCAACTCGTAAAAATTCTTCTATATTGAAATTAACAACTCCTAGCTCTAACACTTTTTGGAGAGCATTTCTGATATTATCTCTATGAAGACTTCCTAAGACACCGTTCTCAGCTTGCCATTTGCCTGTCATATCAATAACAAAGCAACCTTTATAGATAAAGAGGTTGTTTAGACCAATTTCACTTTTCCAATCTTCATATCCAATACGTCTTTTTATTGTAAAGTCATGAAGTACGTCTTGTTCTTCTTGCCTTATTGCTTTATGTTCATTAGCTGGTTCAGTATTTACAACAGATTCAAATTCTTCGTCATCTTCTAATATGTCTGATATGTCGAACTCTATTTCTTCAGGTTCATCTTCGGATAATTGAACTCTAAATGGTCTTTGTTCCGTTCTATTCATAAAAGACGGTGGTTCTTTTGGATTTTCAACATCTTCAAGAGCAATGTCAAGGAATTCAATGTCTATACCATGAGAGGCAAGGTTTACACCTATTCTTAATCTGTCAAATTCGATTCTAGTAGACACAGTTGAAGCTGTGTTTATAAGCTCTCTAGCTTGTTTAATTTGAGCTCTTATTGTACTTAATGGTGGTATTTTCCCCGCATTTAGGTCGAAATCATTTGTTACTACATCTCCTGTTCTTGTTAGTTCAGTTTCTGTTTCAAAATTAAAGTTTTGTTTTTCGATATCTTGATTGATTTTTCCTAAATTTACCTTGTGTTTATTATTAAGTTTTGATGTTTTATTACTCATTGGTATCTCCTATGAGTGTACTTTCTCATAGGAAAAACACCGAACTTTCACCAAAAATCACCAAAATAAGCAGATTTTAATCAAAACACAAATAAAAACCATTGTATAACGTGGCTTTATATGACTTTTCTTTATATTTCTTAATGGTTGGTTATTTCAATATAGGATAATAAATCTTATATTCTTTCTTGCCCAAGATTTTATGATGAAAAACCTGTTCATATTTTTTGTTTAATTTGCGGACATTTTCTGAAACCTTATGAGAGACTTCTATATTGTCCCCTTGAATGTCGTATATATCAATAATTATTTGTGAATCAATACGTTTTTCGTTTTTATCGATATGCTCATTGATTTTTATCAATAGCTCTTGTTGGTTTGATGTAAAACGTTTATCATTAAAAATTTTTTCTGCATTATAGTAACGCATATATTCGGTCAAATCTAAGGTTATTTTGCACTTAAAACAATCTTCTTGAAGAATATTGCAATCTGTTGCAGAATCGTATTCAAATATCCTCAAAGAGCCTTCTATGTTATCAGGATTGTAAAACTCAAGCTTAATATCTCGTACTTTAATCTTATCCTGTATGTATTCATTCAAAATTACAGGTATATACTCATCAGAGTATATTTTATATTCTTTTAGGTTCATATTTTTCCTTATAGAATTATAAAACTCGTTGCTAAGTGCAGACCAAGACGATAAGTTGCAATCTTTATTATATACCCTATCACTTACTAAAGCTTTACAATATTCACAAGCCCATTTTTTGGCTTTGTTATACCTATTTGAAGTTAATATAAGACAATTATTTTTATCTTTTATAAGAAAAGGGTATGCACATAACATCATCCCGATAAATCCCTTAATGTCAGAAGAATCACCGTAATAATTTATACTATCAAATTCAAGAGGTGATTTAGATACCAATAGATACAATAAACAAGTTAAATAAGGTCTAGGCATGTATTCTTTTCTTTCCATATTATAGTAATAGCATACTCAAAAGCCTTTGGGAAGTTGACAAACAAGAATATTCGCACTATGAATTGGTGAATGTCGCCATGCAAAATTTCCCAAAAATCGAAAATTTTTGTCAGACACTAAACAAGCGTACAACACTATTAAAGTTAACCCCCTCTATCACTCTTTTTCAGATTTTATTATTTGAATATCATACCCCAGTATATTTGCTATTCTTTGCACGTCTATAAACCTCAAAGAACCTCTAGACAACTTATTTGACAAGTTATTCTTACTCTCTCTCACTCCGTAACGCTCTTTTAATTCATCAGCAACTTTTTCTATTGTATAACCCTCTTTGACCATTAAAGAGCGTAACTCCCTTTTTAGAGCTTCTGCTTCTTCTTTTGTAATGTCAGAGATATAAGGTTGTTTTTCTATATTAGTTTTATCAGTCATTATAGTACCTCTTTATTTTGATAATACACTATACGGTTCACTTTATCAACTCTAGTGTAAATTTTTGTAACGCTAAAGTAATTTTATAGTTGACTTTGTACACTCTAGAGTGTATTATATAAGAGTAAGCAAAACAAAAGGAGATAAAAATGACAACAATTATTTTGACAAACAAAAATCTGGAAGCTGAAATTAAAGCTATTAGAGCTATTGAAGCTAAGGAACAAGAATTAAAAGAACTTCGGCAAGAAAAAGAAGCTCTTATCAAAAAGGTTCTCGATGAAGCGAAATTGGAAGAATTGCAAATTGGAGCTTATACAGTCCGTTTCACAAACGTAGCACGTAATAACTTTGACACTACATCATTCAAAAAGAAATATTTAGAACTTTATAAAGCTTTTATTAAAACAACCAATTACAGAAAATTCAGTATAGTATAGAGGGTTTCCCTCTATACTATCAGGGGAGAAAAAATATGGACAATCAAGAAATATTAAAGACAATTCTTAAATTTATGCCTAAAAATCAAGCGTACTGTTTTATTCATGGAGTTAAAGGCTCTGAATATGACTACTTCCTTCAGATAGCAAGGAAAATAAATCAAGCAATAGAGTCAGCCCCAGCAATTTATGAAACAGACAGCAAAGGAGATGAAGTAAAACCTATTCTTCACTACTTCTATGGCAGCGTTGATATCTATGTTACCGAGATAGACAAAAGTGAATACAATCAGCACTTCGGATACATACGAATAGGAACAGGAAATTTTGAAGCTGGATATATTAAGCTTGATTGTATTTTTAAAGAAATTCCTTTGATTAACCTGGATTTTCATTTTGTGGCTAAAACCATAAGAGCATACAAAGAAAACGACCGTATTAATTGAGATAATCCATACAATAAAAAGGTTTGTATTTCATTATCATAATACGTACAAAGAAAATCAGAATCAGAAGTTTTTATTTAACATAAGGAACAATAACATGGCAACATACGCATTTCTAAGAGTTTCTACACTAGAACAGGACACAGAAAAAAATAAGATTGATATACTGCAATTCGCTAACAGATTAAAGCTGGGGAATGTTGAGTTTACAGAAGAACACTGTAGTGGAAAAATTAACTATAAAGAACGAAAACTAGGTTCATTGATAGATTCAATGACATCAGGCGATATTTTGATTGTTCCTGAATTATCTAGAATCGCTCGTTCAATCACTCAAATATTAGAAGTTATAAAGGTAACAAAGGATAGAGGTATAGTACTATATTCTCTAAAAGAAAATTTCTGTAACAATGAAGATAGTATTTCATCAACTGTAACATCTACAATCTTTGCACTTGTCGCTCAAATAGAAAGAGAACTAATTAGTATGAGAACCAAAGAGGCATTACATGCAAGACAGATTGCAGGGGTTAAGCTGGGAAGACCTAAGGGTAAAGGAAAATCGAAGCTAGACCCACATAAAGAAGATATAATGAAGCTATTAAATTTAAGAGTTCCTAAGACTATGATTGCAAGACAATATAGCTGTTCAATCGGTAATCTGAATAATTATATAGCTAGGATAACCTCATAATTGCATGACCTTACGTCTGTTCATACCTATAGCTTAAATAAAAGAGTCTATTTTAAGGCTCTTTTGATATTTCAATACAAAAAAACTATACAGTTATTTTTTTAAGCATTATTCACCTCATTAAACTTATACCATGAACAAGTCTTTTATACCATATATCTGATACTTTACTTAACAATAACTATCATAATCCAATGTTAAATTCAACAGCTGGACTTCTTACAATAATTAAGAGGGTCTAGAATGAATAGAGATAATACTTTCGGTAAAAAGCTGCAACAGATAAGGAAGTCAAAGGGGCTTACACAAGAGAAATTAGCGGAACTTGCAGGAGTTCATGAAAAACACATATCTAAGTTGGAACTAGGCACGTACAAGCCTAGTTTTGATACCCTTAATAAAATAGTTAAAGCACTTGGATTAAATATAGATGATGTTGGATTCAATTTAGAAAATGTATCAGCAAACGACAACCCATTTTACATTAAATCTATGCAAATACTTAATGCCGCCAATGAACAAGAGCTAGAGTTCTACTACAATCTATTAAAGACCGCTCGTAAGGGTATGGATATCCTTAAAGATTAATTGTCATTATGCTTCGCTCATTATAGGTTTAGTTCTAGCGAATACTATCCTGAAAAGATTCATTTATGTAAAAATATTCTTAAATTGGTTACGCACAGACTTATAAAAATAGCTCTCTTTTATGAGAGCTATTTTCTTTTAAGCAGAATAACATAGGACTCAAAAAGTTCTCTAAATACCCATGTTATCTATATTCCAGACTTTTAATACTAATATGCACATCAAATCAGGGTATAATTTTAATACCAAGCTTGCAAATAAACGCCTTGTTGACCCTCTCAGCCAGGTCTCGTTGAATGTTTTTGGGAAAGTTAACTTATTGTTGACTTTGAGCCATGTCAACGATAAAAAAGTAATATGAAAAAAGCAGTAATTTATTCAACCAATAAGATTGATGATTGTATCATTGACGAGTCATACAATGATTTTGAGACCTTGTTTCAGTACGTCAACGAACATCAAGAGGTTAAGCGAGTGTATCTTCATGAAGAAGATTTCGAGCATATAAGAGCGTTATTGTTTGCTAG
This sequence comes from Candidatus Gastranaerophilales bacterium, assembly GCA_021205645.1. Lineage (GTDB taxonomy): Bacteria > Cyanobacteriota > Vampirovibrionia > Gastranaerophilales > Gastranaerophilaceae > UBA2883. The sequence continues at coordinate 7,754 of JAJPXE010000129.1, forward strand.
ACCTGATGTTGAGATTGTTATTCTTGCACCAACTGAGATTAGAAAAATTATTAAAGTAAAAGAGCCCTTATCATAGGGCTCTTAAAGTAATTATGTTCTAGTTATTGTTTGTACGATTTCACATAATTAAAAAATTCTGCCGACTCCGTATAGTTATTTTTCTTTAGAATATCATAGGCTTTCTTGACCACTTCATACTCTTTTGTATTTTTGTTTATTTTTTCAAGGAATGTTTCATAACCTGCCTTTGCTTCTGGACGCAACTTATTTGTACTAAAATCGAATGTATTATAAGTTGAATACATGAAATCTGATACATACGTCTTCAAGCTTTCTTTTGCACATGAATTAAGATAATCATTTCCTTTGTACTTGCTAAGGAATTTTTGGAATTCGCCAATCCAATCAATAAGTTTTAGCCTAGTTACATTCAAAGCACCGTCTATATAATAGGTAGCACCTCCAAGGTCTTCTTGTTGTTTTGCTCGGATAGCTAAGTATTTTTGACTGCGAGTTGTTAAATGTTTGGAGTAGTATTCGTCATTAAGGTACACATAATTGATAACAGGCGAATACATACCCTCTCCACTATACACAAGTTTTATTGTCTTTGTCATTGGTTTTTCTATAAATGGCTCATTTATCTGAGTTGTAGGATATCCGTCATGCATTTCTCTTGTTACAGAAGCTGATACTAATACTCCATTTACGTTAATAGTTGAAATACCAGCTATTGAACCAAAATCCCACATTCCTACTGATAGGTTATAGTCAAGAACTTCCGTATAGTATTTAAGATTTTCGTAATAGCGCAAAAAGGCTTTTTCCTTGAAATGTGGTAAATGCAAGCCTTTTAAGTACTTCTCTAATGAGTTTGTTTGTTGGTTAATCTTTTCTAAAGTTTCAAGTGCAGTCATATTGTTTTCGTAGGACTCAACATATTCATGATATGGGATTTTCTGCATATAGGAAGACTCCCACCTTAAATATCTTTCACACCCAAATACCAAGAGAACAATAGCAACAAAAACGGACAACGTAATACGCAATATTTTCTTATTGATATTTATTTTTATGTGTTCTGCTAGTTTTTCTCCACAAACTGGACAGACTTTAGAACTGCTTAGAATTTCCTCTTTACAGAATGGACATACTTTTGTTTTTTGTGTGCTTAACTTTTCGTTACAAATAGGGCATACACTAGCGTCTTGTGGTATTTCTTCCCTACAGAATGGACATGTTTTCATTATACATCTCCTTTGTTTTCTTCATTTATCCACTCCCCACAATATCTGCATTTTTTCGCCGATTGTTTTATCATCTGTCCACATTTAGGACATTGTTTCGTATCCTCTACAACACTAGCAACAGGAGCTTTCTTTGTTGTAGTTTCTGTATCTTCACCATAGGCTAACTTGTGCAAAGAGTCTCTGATATCAATCAATAGATATAACGTATAATTTTTGAGTACCGTTATAACGACATATAGCAAGGCACCAAGAACAAACCACCAGTAACTAATGTATTCATTAGCACAATAATATATGCCTGCTACTAGAATTGTTAGCCCTAAAATTAAGTCTAAAGTTGTAGCGAAATCTATTACATTTCTACCAACAAACAAGATAAATCTTTTAACATAAGGACATATCCCAAGTGCAACAATAGCAAGCGTTGTATAAAGCCCTATTCCTGCGTCTTTAGAATTACATCCGACTATAATACCTGTAATTAAGGCAACAGCTAAAAGACTACCCCAAATAATTAAGTTTTGCTTACTAATACTAAAATTCATACATACCTCACTTTCTACCTATATCCATAACTAGGTTTGCAAAATACATCTATTATATTTGCTCTATACTTATCTCCCTGTTGAGACACTGTATAAGAGACGCTACAATGCGAATCATTAAGAGGAAAAGGAACTCTATCCCAATACCCCATAATCGTATCTTCTTTAATGTTTGAAAATTCAACAGTTGCTAAACATGCATTAGGAAATGTCCTATTCTCAGCCCATACTGGGTCTTTTACGGTAAAGCGTAAATGTGGATTGTATTCCTTTATTGAATAAAAATCAGCTCTATTAGTCGGAGACACAACATGCTCAAACATGTATTCTATTTGCTCAACTAATGATATCCCTACACCTTTTTCTTGACAGTTTGCCGCTTGTCCACCATAATTAGCTGACATTACAGCCCAAGAACCAAAACCAGAGTAGTCTCCTGTTACTTTTTCACTTCCTGTATTGTAATCAACTGACTCAGTAACTTCATTACCACTAGAGGGGCTACTATAGTTCTCATCATCAGGAATGAATGAACCAATAAGACCTAGTAATACTAAAATGCCTATTATCCAAGCTACAACAACACCACAACCAATAGGTTTATTCTCTGAGTTTTGTATAGTAGTCTCATTAAGAAATTCGCCACAATGCTTACACTTTATAGCCTCAGCCTTTATTTCTTCACCACAATAAGGGCATAACTTGGTCTTTTCTTCCATGTTCCATACCTCTAATTAGTTAAATTCATCAACCCTGGGCGTAGCTCATCAGCGTTTGTACGGGGTCTAGTTTGTCGTACCTGTTGTTGTCTAGGTTTATCAGTATCGAGATATAGCCCTTGCTTTTCCTTTTCCATTTTTATCTCAGCCATTTTTCTTATTAGAGTATTAGGGTAAAATTCTGCCCATTTGTACTGTCTCATATTGCCAGCACTATCCATGCCTGTACATTCTCCTCTCCAATATCCGTTGGTTTTGTTGGCATTATTCATGTTAATCATACATACGGCATTTTCTGACATTAAACCAAAACTATAAACATTACTACCACTATTACCTATCGTTATCAATTTAGACGGATAAGATTTGTTTGTCTTTGTGTCATATAGCTTATAAACATTTTTATCGTTAGCTAATGACGCAGGTGTTAAAATCCCTACAGTTGCTATACTTACTAGAACTACTAATAATTTCTTCACAATTTTTCTCCTAAAGTCATACATTGCACCTTTAACATATCACAAACATGACAAAAAGTGATAATTGCAACAAGAAAAATAATTATTACATATTGCCGTAGTCGTCGTGTTGACTTATTAACTTTTAGTCCACAATTAAGTTACAAAAGAGGTGCTATGGATAACACTTTATTCGGTAAAAGATTAAAAGAACTAAGAAAGTCAAAAGGCTTTACACAACAGGCTTTAGCAGAAAAAGCAGGAATTGATGAAAAGCATTTATGCCGTGTTGAGAATGGCAAGTATTTCCCCACTTATGCAACACTTAACAAGCTGTTGTCAGCCCTAGACGTTACTGTTGACGAATTAGGTATTGAACTAAACAATGTTGAAACAAACCCAAATCCATTATACACAAAGGCTTTACAGATACTAAATTCAGCGAAAGACGATAAAGAGCTTTCATGTTATGTTGACGCATTAAAGACAACACAAAAGGCTTTAAAAGCTAATAAGTAGATATTTCAGCTCTTTTTCTCATTCACTAATAAAGACACTTACACATCACTTATGTGTACTTGTACTACATCAGTACAGGTATTGTGTCTCGCTTCACTCGCCCCAATACTTCTTACTCACGCAATACTTATTCTCATAAATAACATTTTGTCTCCATTAGCTCACTTCGTTTCTGCTGTTGTCAGAAAAAATCAGGTTCAAACAAAGTAATTATTTCATAATGGGATAACAAAAGAACAGAGGAATAGCCACAGTACAAAAGAGATACAGGTTAATTACTTAATTAAGTTAATAAGATAAAAAGACTTACAATAGATATAAGGAAAAACTTAGGCACATTCTAACCCTAATGCCAATCGAATATTATAGTATTCATTAGTTGCTTGCTTCATGGTCTTTACAACCTCTCCACAAACATGGCTTACACGTTCTTTTTGTGTTACAATACTCTTGTCGAAAGGTTCCAAAGTTGATACTATATCGACATAAACGGGGCGGTGACTGATGTTACCGCCCTTTTTATTATGTATTGAAAGATACGGGACGCAGAACCCAGCCGGATGGAGTTCGGCTATAGTTTATCCGGACATTTAATACTGGTTTTTAGTGCTTAATGATTATTGTGCTTAGTATAATTACAGCTCCCGCTAATTCACCTCTCTCATTTATCACCCATTTACCCATTCTTTCATTTACCCCTTAATTTACCCCTAATTTACCCTGTGTATGGTTTCATTCATTCAGCCCTCAACCCTTTATTTACGCCTAATTTACCACTATCGAAAACTATGTAAATGGAGTGTGCTCTCTATTTACCTCTAATTTACCCCTCTGTTAAATAAATTCTGATAATATAACGTTACTCAACAAAAAACCGTTTTTATCACGGCTGTCCGACAATCTGTAACCCTTGTCCGTTTTGAGTATATAACCTTCTGAAACGTATTTTTTCAAAACTGTTTGGTATTTTAGCTCAAAATTTATGTTGAACTCTGAATTTATTTCCGAAATATCAATACCCTCCGATAGCCTGAAACCCAGAAAGATTTTCTCATCAAGTTTTTCTTTACCGGTTAGGAATTTTCCGTATTCACGGGAAACCGGATCCGCAAGATAATCATCAAGTATACAACAATCGGAATACCTAATACCGCAGTTATAGCCGTGTGCTGACAGACCGAAACCGTAATATTCACCGCAACGCCAGTAATTTACATTATGCCTTGAGTAATAATCAGGCTTTGAATAATTACTTATCTCGTAATGTACATAACCGTGATTAGTACAGATTTCACCCGCAAGAAGATACATATCTGCCTGTGTATCATCATCAGGCAAATTTTCAGGCATACACTCATAAAAACAACATCCCTCATCAATTTTCAACCCGTACAATGATATATGTTCAACATCAAGATTTATTAATGTTATCAAATCATTTTTAAAACTGTCGATTGTTTGCTCCGGCAGTCCGTATATCAAATCAAGACTAATATTATCAAATCCTGCATTGCGTGCAGTTTTAACAGAGTGGATTATTTCATCTGCACTGTGCCGTCTGCCGATTAGCATTAATATTTTATCATCAAAACTTTGCGCTCCTATGCTGAGCCTGTTAAAACCAAGCGATTTCAGTCCGGATAAATATTCTTCCGTCACATCATTCGGGTTTAACTCAATCGTTTTTTCACAAATCGGATCAAATCCAAACTTTGAAACGATTTTTTCAATCTCCGATATCGTTAAAACAGATGGTGTTCCTCCGCCGATATAGAATGTTTCCAGCTCCTCCATTCTGTAATAATAATCAATCTCTTTGAGCAATGAATAAATATAGCCTTTTTTTCTTTCCTGATTTTCAAAAGAAACAAAAGAACAGTATCTGCATTTACTTTTACAGAACGGAATATGGATATAAACAGAGTTCGGCATTATTAATGTTTTTCTTCCTGTTTTTTTGCAATAGCATCAAACATACTGACAACATTCATTTTGTCAAATGCATCACAGGAGTTCCACAAAACTGTAGGCAGAATATCACCCGGAGTTCTGTTTGCGAAATGATATTTACAGAATCCCTTAATTTGATTGACCGAACCGTCTATATCAGGGTTAAAATACTTGCAGCACTGGCATACTTTTAACCCGTAGCCGTAACTTTCAAGTTTTTGGGCAATCTCATTTATTGCATCAACAACTCTGAGGTGATTTTTGGTTTTATATTTTTTCTTCTTATTGATAAAAATAACTTTTGCCAGTCCTGATTCGGAAATGACCTCAAGTTTGCAGGGATAATATTTTGCTCCGTCAGAAACATATACATGAGCGGTCATTTTTTCAATATGTGTACTTTTTTCATTAAACAGCAAATTTCTTATAAATCTCAAAGGCGGAAAATTATATATTACCTTGCATACCGCATAAGCAGGATAACAAAATAAATAAAAATGTTCTTTTGAATGTATCCTTGAATGTAAAAGACTTGCACAAAATGCTATAAGAAATAGGGCAATACCTGCACCGACAACATAATAATTCAACATACATTTGATGTGGAAAGCATATTGAAACACCAGATAATATCCGAGCGCAAGTGTAATACAGTTAGGATATATAAGCGATAATATCAGCTCTGTCAAATTAAGATTATCAAGCTTGATATTTTTGAGATTATTTATAAACAAACTTATCCTTTTTGACAATGACGGGATTTTACAATCATAATTTTCCACTCCGATATAAACTTTCAAATTCGGACTGTATCTGCACCGTACATTGTTTTTTGAGAGCAGAAGCGTGTATTTTAACTCATCATTAGTATTTTTAAAATTGACATAACCAATATCATCAATAACAGGTTTTTTTATTGCAAGAATATCAGAGTTTATAAGATTACTTAAACCGAGTTTTGCACGGGAGGTTGAAATAAAATTATTTCTATACTGGTTATATGAATACTTGATATTATCAATAACCGACAGCTTATCATGGCAAATAAGTGTAACAGCTCCCGTGAGCACATCATCTTTTTGAAGCGCATCGTTAACATTATCAAGAAAATCATTGTTAACATAATATTTTGCATCTAAAAACACATAAGCATCTAAATCTTTTATTGATGAATATTTTTCGGTAATAATAGATAATGCCTGATCCCGTCCGATAGTGTCGACATTTTTAATATTCATAACATTAACATCTAAATCGCCCTGAAATAATATTTCTGATTCATCACTACAATTATCAAGGATAACCTGAATAGTATAATTTGCTTTAGGATAAATCTGATTTTTTAGTTGTTTAACCAGATTTTCAACTGTTTCTTTGTTATTATGCGAATAGACGACAACGCAGAGATTGTTGTATTTTTTGCCGTAATCGTCACGGTTTTTTTTTGTTCGTCTGAGTCCGGCTGCTACCAGAACCGTATAATAAAGGGTATATACCGTTAGATAGAAATAAATAAGGTAAATGAATAGTTTCATAATAAAAGTCTCCGCTATCAGTTTAGCTTAAAAAAAGTATTTTGCCAACATAAACACTGATACTTCATACTATAGTATGAGAACATTGGGTCATTTTTCTACATCAAATGGTGGAGCAAAACGGTTTAACTCGATTTTTTTATAGCCACAATGCTATCAATAATCATTCTACAGAATTTATTTAATATAGAAATTAGCGTTAACTCTGGCATTGAGAGTCATCGTTCCTGCCTCGACCGTTGTGGACGTAGTTTCGGACTCATCGTCTTCAAGCGATGCCGCTTTAGCACTCATTAACATTCTCGGTACTACATTTTTATTCGACATAGAACAGCTGCCCTCTATGGATTTTATCCCTGTAATTTCAGAACCGATAGATTTTGCAATGCTTTCAGCCTGCTCTTTTGCCTTTTTGGAAGTTTCGGAAAGCAGCTTGTTGCATTCGGTTTCATACGAAGAAACATCATAAGATATATTACTAACCGATGCTGCCCCGTCCGACATAGCAGTATCCATTATTTTGCCTGCATTAGCAATGTTTTTGGTATGTACTCTGACTCTGTTTGTTACCTGATAACAGTCAAAAACTTTTTTATTGTTAACATATTTATAAACTGATGTTGCACTATAACTGTACGTTTTTAGACTATCACCGGATGTTTTGTTGATAGCTTTGTTAAGATTATCATATACTTTTGCGGAAACCTTTTTATTTTCCGCAATGGCTTTATCCATAGAATCCTTTGAAACGGATTTTATTTCGACATCAAAATTAATAATATCCGCCGTGAGTTCAATTTTGGATGAAGCGGTTGTCGTAATATAGCCGCCCTCTGCCAGTGCAGATGTTTTCAATCCGATAAAACACGTCATAATTATTGACAAAAATAAAACAAAATTCTTTTTCATAATATTACCCCTCTTAAGCATTCAAACCTGATATACTAACAGAATACCATAAAAACAATTATGTTTTTTTATTGCAGCGGGAATTGTCGACTCTGTCAGCGAGAAATGTTGATATGACAGGAATAACGGCATAGTATAGTCCGCCCATAATCAGTGCCGGTTTTGCTATTTTTATACCCTCAATATATTTAGACAGTTTTGGCGATCCTTTATTCGCCTCAGAAAAGTTTTTAATAAACTTTTCCGCCGGCTTATTAAGAGCCTTATCTATACCGTAACTTCCGCCGATACATAAGCCCGTTGAAATTAATGCATTATAAATAAGCGGATTTTTACGGTTTTCTTCAATTTTTTTGCTTGTTTTTGTCTTATATGCAAAGGTCAGTGTTGTAATTGTATCAGTCATTGCAATGGCATGCATACCGAAATTACTGTCTTTAAATCTGTCCGCAAAGCCTTGAACAAACGGTTTATCGATTACTTTTCCCATCTCTTTTGCTATCGGATTTAATCCGGTGCTTCCGGTAAAGCTTAGATTACTGCCGGGCGTTTTCGCCGTAGTTTTGTTAAGAGCAGGTTCTGTTTTTTTTTGTGATTTTTTATCTTTAAGTATCACATCCATAATCGGCGGTATCAGCAGGCATGTGAGAATTGCCTTCGGTGCTGCTGTAATTGCTCCGATACCGAGTTTGAAGAATTGAAGTGCTAATTTATACGCTTTTGAGTCTATGAGCGGTTTGCCTGTTTCTTTCAGCTTTTTTATCGTTTTTGGTTTAAGGTACTGTTCGGGCGTTTTATCTATCTTTTCAGCTCCTGCCGCTACAGGCAGAGTAACTCCCAGCATTAAACCAAAGCCGACGGCAGATGATGCTATTGATTTTGCACAGGCATATTCTTTGTTATCTTTATCGGTTTTTGGTGTCGCCAGAATTGATACCGGACGCACAAGTGTCGACATCGTAAGGGATGTACCGGCAACAAACAAAGACCCGTTACCGGCAGCACATTCCAATCCTTTCTTTAGAAGTCGATTTTTATATATTTTGTTTCC
>JAJPXE010000250.1 GCA_021205645.1 Candidatus Gastranaerophilales bacterium
GTATATACTCTTGATACTTTATATATACATAAGCAGATTTTTTGAGGATAACCATGCGAAACGATACAGGTACAACATCAGCATTAATGACAAAACCAATAACCGGAAGCAGTATAAATAATGACGGTGTTTCAACCCGTGAATTTACTGATGATGGAATGATTGCAACTGCCGGTTACTCGCCGGTTTATACTGATCGTGTCGGTTCAAGACTTATATTTAACGGCAGTAGTCGTGTACCGTTTACTTCAAATGAAAACGGAGACGGCACTTCTTTTGGTGCAACTATGGACTTTATTAAGAATAATCCTAAAGAATTTGGAAACAGAACAAAGAATTTTGTTACAGAAAAACTAATTCCTTCAAAAATAGGAAACGATAATGCATTAAGACAAATAGCACTATTGAAAAATAATAGTAACTATAATAATAAAGATTTTCTTAAGATGCCTGACGGCAATAGTTGGAAAGTTGTAATGTTTGACAGAACAACCGGCGAATGCACTGAAATACCTGCATAAAGCACTCTACAAAATTGCTCTTTACCTTAAAACCTCTTTTTGTTATGATAACCAACATAACAGTATCGGTTTTATGAGAGGTTTATAAATATGACTTTTAAGAACAGTATCACGACAAAAAATATCATATTTCTTTTGATGGTTATTTTGCTTATTAAATTCTTTTCACAGATTACTACAACAGCAATGTTGTTTTTTGCGGCTTATGTTTTTGCATGTTCGCTAAATCCGCTTGTTGACAAGTTTAGTAAAAAACTGAACAGACCGATGGCAGCGAGTATTGTTATGGGCGGAATCACTCTCGTGCTGTTTGCCGTGTTCCTGCCGCTCGTTGTCGTTGCTATCAGGCAAATCGAACTCGTAGTCGTTGCTCTGCCGTATAAAATTAACGGACTCAAAGATTTTATACTGCATAAACAAATTCTCGGACAAACTATTATTTCTATGATTGATATACCGTCTTTTGTTGAACCGGTATCAAAGTTTACGACAAATTTCGTTAACCAATCCATTGCCCTGACTATGAACTTTGCATCAGCTCTTATTTATCTGCTTGCATTGTGTGTTATAACATATTATTTCATAGTCGACAAAGACACTATTAGAAAAGGGTTCATGCTGCTTTTTCCTGACCATATAAAGAAAAAAGCAGATACAATACTTACAACGATTTCCGAAAAAATCGGGAACTACATAATTGCGCAAATGACAGTTATTGCAGGGGTCGGGTTGTGTGTTATGATACCGCTTATGATAATGAAGATTGATTGTGCGGTACTGCTCGGTGTACTTTCTGCCATACTTGATCTGATACCTATTATCGGTCCGACTATTGCACTGATAATCTGCATAATCATGTGCTATCAGATGGGACCGATTACGGTTGGGCTGGTTATTTTCTTCTTCCTGCTCGCGCAATGGATTGAAAATAATTTTGTAAGACCTTATGTTTTCGGGAAGTTTATGGATTTACATCCGCTCATAGTTTTCTTTGCAATTTTTGTAACGGCAAAATTTCTTGGTGCAATAGGTGTTATCTTTGCTCCTGCGATTGCCGCTACAATTTGTGTTCTGCTTGATGAATTGTACATTAAGCCTATCAATAGGGAAATCGAACCGTAACATGTCGGAAACTTATTTATATAACAGAACCTTAAACAAAAATACCGATTACAATGTTTGGTTTGCATTTCCCGAATGTTATTCATTTGCCATGTCATCACTGGGGTTTCTCCTGATATACAAAGAACTTGATGAAATGGAGAATATTTTTGCGGAAAGAATTTGCATGGATACGGCAAAAACAAAAATCAAACCGCAGGATGTTGATGCCATTTGTTTTTCATTCACTTTTGATATGGATTTTATCAATATTTTCAAAATACTTGATAAATACAACATTCCGATAAAATCGAAAGACCGTAAAAACGCTCCGTTTGTATTTGCAGGCGGCACTGTGCTGACGGCAAACCCGGAACCGTTTAAAGATATCTTTGATTTTATGATAATAGGTGACGGTGAGGGGATTAATTCAAGTGCTGTTCAAATATGTAGAGAGAACAGGAACAGAGCCAAAGAAGAAGTATTGGAATTGTTGTCAAAAGTCGGAGGAGTATATGTTCCATACATTCACAGCTGTCAAAATCCCGTAAAAAAAGGACATTCAGACCTTAAACAATGTGTTTATACGCCTATACTAAGTGATAAGAGTTTTTTTAAGAACACGTTTATCATAGAAACCTCCAGAGGGTGTTATAACCGCTGCGGTTTTTGTGTCGCATCATATCTGAATTTGCCGGCAAGGTTTGTTGAGTATGAAACAATAATAGAAAAAATCGAATTCGGACTTAAATATACGAACAAAATTGCTTTACTTGGTGCATTAGTCAGTGCTCATCCTAATTTCAAAGATATCTGTGCTTACATATACAACAAAATTCAATCGGGTGAGGATATTGAGATGAATATATCGTCGCTTCGTGCGGACACCATTACTCCCGATGTTGTAAGAATGCTCACTGCCGCAGGACAAAAGAACATTACGCTTGCAATAGAATCGGCAAGTCAAAGGCTCAGAAAGGTTATCAACAAAAATATATCGGAAGAACAATTGTTCGCAGCAATCAAAACAGCAAAAGAATACGGTCTGAAAGGGGTTAAAATCTATACAATGCTCGGGCTCCCGACAGAAACTCAAGAAGATATAGAAGAATTTATCAGGCTTGCGGTGGATTTAAAAAACGAGTTCAGGGGATTTGATATAACTTTTTCATTCTCGACATTTGTTCCGAAACCGCATACGCCATTCCAGTGGTGTACAAGAGAATCCACAAAAAGCCTTGAGAAGAAAGAAGAATATTTAAAAAAAGAACTGCATAAAATCGGAATGAATGCAAAATTTTCGAGTGCAAAGTGGGATTATTACCAGACATTGGTTTCAAGAGGAGATGTAAGCCTGACTGATTATTTGATTGAGGTATACAGGCTGGGAGGCAAGCTCGGGGCATATAAAACGTGTGCTAAAAAGCTCGGAATAAATACCGATAAATTTGTCACGGAGCCGCTTAATATGGAAAAAGAACTCCCGTGGAATGTTATTGACATAAGTCCGGGAGTTCAAATTCTTAAAAATGAGTTTAACAGATTAATGAATAAATCATAGTTATGCTGCCTGTTCATCCTGTTTTGGCTGTCTAAATCTTCTGTTTTCATCGTCTTGTTTTTCACGTTTATTTTCTTCATATCTGTTAATATCGCCTGAATTATTATTGTTAGCAGGGTCATTAGGGTTTCCTGTGTCCGGATTATTATTGTTGTTATTATCGTTTACATCACCGCTGTTACCGGTTGGAGTACCCGGATTACCCGTACCGTCCGGTGCTTTGTTCCCGCCGTCAGCTTCATTTGCACCGTCAGGCTCGCCTGCACTGTCGGATCCGTCGTGTCTTTCCGGTCTGCCTGTTGTGCCGAGTGTAGCGTCACCGGTCGGCTGACTTTCGCCGTTTTCATCAGCGATTTTTGCTTCATTTTGTTCGTCCAGAAATTGCTGATACAGGCTATAAACATCATGTTGATCGCTTGTGGCGCCGCCCTGAGGGCCTGAATTTTCATTACCTGTGGTACCTGTCAAACCGGACGGAGTCGCTGTCTGTTGCGTAACGGGAGAATGACCGGTTGCAGCTGCTGCTAAATCACCTGTTTGGCTGCCGCCGTCTATTGTATTAACAACCCATGTTGCTGCACCTGATATTATATTATTAAAGAAATTTCCTCCGCCTGATGATGCGGCACCTGCTCCGGAGTTTTCTTTATCAGAGGTTTGTTGCGGACCGAATAATTTATCCGCACTAAAAATATCGTTATCTTGAGCAAAGTTGATTGCCTGATTTGGGATACCATTGGTAAATCCGCTGTTTTGCCGACCACCGTTGTTAACTTTATCTTCGTTACCGGTTTTTCTTAAGTATTCGTCAAAGTCTTTGTATTGAACTCCTCCAACTGACATATCGGCTCCTTTTTTTGCTCTCTTTTATATATAAAGTATATCCTTAGCGAATAATTGCCTTATTCAAAACATTGTTGTAACAATTCGTAATATTAGTTCTGCGGGTGTAAAAGCATTTTTTCCTCTCCGCCAGGAGATGATATTGCAAAAAAAAGAAAGGGCAGCAAATACTGCTCTTTTCTTTTTGCATAACCTTAACCGTTGTCGATTTATGAATAATACGACAACCAAATATTTACCGGAACAAAACTACCAGCTTGCCTTGGTAACACCCGGAAGTAAGCCTTGATGAGCCATCTTTCTTAAGCAAATTCTGCAAATACCGAAATCTCTGTGATATCCGTGAGGACGTCCGCAGATACTGCATCTGTTATGCAATCTTACTTTCGGATATTTTCCCTTTGCAACTAATTCTTCTCTGGTATGTTCCTTGTTTATCATCGCTTTCTTAGCCACGATTGTCTCCTTTTTATTATTTATTTTGTTTATATTCTATAACGGTAATCCGACAAAATCAAATTACTTTTTCATTCCTTTGAACGGCATTCCCAATAAGTACAACAACTCTCTTGCCTCATCATCTGTCTTTGCGGTCGTGATTATTGAAACATTCATACCCTTTACTAACTCAACTTCTTCGTAAGTTATTTCAGGGAATAAAGCCTGTTCTTTCAATCCTAATGTATAATTGCCGCGTCCGTCAAAACTCTTGGGGCTGATACCCCTGAAGTCACGAATACGGGGAAGTACTACACATATTAACTTCTGTAAGAAATCGTACATTCTCTCACCGCGTAATGTAACCATAGCACCGACAGGCATGCCTTCTCTTAATTTGTACGATGCGATTGATTTCTTTGCCTTTGTTACAACCGATTTTTGACCCGCTATCTTGGTCAACTGCGCCTCTATCGCATCTGCTATCTTTGAATTATGAGATGCCTCGCCAACTCCCATGTTCAACACTATCTTGTTTAAACGTGGTACCATCATATCATTCGTATAACCGAATTTCTCTTTTAATGCCGGTTTTACGTCCTCTGTATATTTTGTCTTTAAATTTTTTGTCTTTGCCATTTTTCTTTTCCTTTTTATTCAAGATGATATTAATATCGTTTTGTCCCCCAAAAGACTCACATATTAAACATCTAACTTTTCACCGCATTTTTTACAAACACGAACTTTTTTACCGTCAACCAACTCATGTTTTACTCTTGTCGCTTTTTCACAACTCGGGCAAACAATCATAACGTTTGAACTGTTCAAAGGTGCCTCTTTTTTTGCTAATCCACCCTGAATACCCAACATCGGGTTCGGTTTCTGTGCCTTTGTCACCAAATTCAAACCCTCTACAATCACCTGTGATTTTGAAGGTATCGATTTTTTTACATTTCCTGTTTTACCTTTATCTTTGCCTGCCGTGATAATTACTCTGTCACCGGTCTTTACATGCAAAGTTTTCTTCGAATTATCTGTCATTTTTTTCTCCATTTGCCCTGCAGACTCCTCTAAGGCTTGTTATAAACACCGCTATACGCCATATGGGGAATTCTTCAGGCTTGCTTATTATTAAATTACTTCCGGTGCAAGAGATACAATCTTCATAAAATTATTATCTCTCAACTCACGCGCAACAGGTCCGAAAACACGTGTTCCACGAGGGTTCCCATCTTTATTTATAACAACGGCCGCATTATCATCAAATCTGATTACAGAACCGTCAGCACGGGTTATATCATGCTTTGTCCGCACAATTACGGCTCTTACTACCTCTGATTTCTTTACAGCCATATTAGGTGTAGCATCTTTTACAGTTGCTATTACAACATCTCCTACAGATGCAAATTTCTTATTAGAACTTCCCATTACACGAATTACTAATAATTCCTTAGCACCAGTATTGTCTGCTACCGTTAATCTTGTTTCTTGCTGTATCATTGTTATATTTTCCTCTGTTAACTATTTTGCTTTTTCAACAATTTCAAGCACAGACCAGCGCTTTCCGCCTGATAACGGCTTAGACTCAACTATTCTTACAGTATCACCTACTCCGCATTCATTCTTTTCATCATGTGCTTTGTAATTCTTATTGGATTCTATAATCTTTTTGTATTTCGGGTGCGGGTCATATGACGCTACCTTTACTACAACAGTCTTATCCATCTTGTCGCTTACTACGACACCCTGTCTTTCTTTCTTAGGCATTTTCTACCTCCGATTTTTCGGCATTAGCCGTTTTCTCATTCATCACTGTCTTTGCACGAGCTATTGTACGTTTTGTCACCGATATTGATGCAGGATTTTCCAATTTGTTCGTTGATTTTTGTAATCTTAAATTGAATAATTCCTTCTTCAAATCAACAACAAGACTCTTTAACTCATCTACTGTTTTTTCACGAATATCTTGTAATTTCATTGCTATTGTTCCTTACTGTTGTTTTTCTTTTTCAATGACTTTCACTTTGATAGGCAGCTTTTGAGCAGCTAATTCCAATGCTCTAATCGCCGTATTTCTATCAAAATAATCCAATTCAAAAAGAATTCTATTTGGTTTTACAACTGCTACCCAGTATTCAACGTTACCTTTGCCGGAACCCATACGAGTTTCTGCCGGTTTTGCGGTAATCGGCTTGTCCGGGAATATTTTTATCCAAACGTTTCCGCCACGTTTGATTTCACGGGTCATTGCACGTCTTGCTGCCTCAATTTGACGACTTGTTATCCAACCAGGTTCAAGCGCTTTCAGTGCATAACGACCGAACTCAAACTCCGTACCTCTTGTTTCGGTACCTTTCATTCTTCCTTTCATCATTTTGCGGAATTTTGTCTTTTTAGGCATTAACATTTTATTGTTCTCCTGTTATTATTTGCTGCTTACTTCTGCAGATTTTCCGCGTCTTGAACGCTTGTTGAATTTGTCTGCCGAATCTTTTGTTGTGTTCTTACTCTTGATGTTCTGATCTGCTTTTTCTCCGGGCATTAAATCGCCTTTGAAAATCCATACCTTTACACCGATTTTTCCCATTATGGTATCTGCTTCCGTAAAACCGTAATCTACATCAGCTCTTAATGTCTGCAAAGGAATTCTGCCTTCTTTTGCCCATTCGGAACGTGCGATTTCAGCTCCGCCTAAACGACCGGATACCATAACTTTTATACCTTGTGCACCCGCACGCATTGTCCGCTGCATTGCCTGTTTCATGGCTCTTCTGAATGCTATACGCTTTTCTAACTGCTGAGCTATTGATTCTGCCACTAACTGCGCATCTGTATCTATTCTTGCTACTTCCACAACATTTATCAGAACCGTTCTGCCAAGATATTTTGATACATCTTTTTTTAAATCATCAATACCCTGTCCGCCCCGTCCTACTATAATACCCGGCTTTGCTGTTACTACGGTTATTGTGGTTGACTGCGACTTTCTGTCAATTAATATTCTTGATACACCTGCAGTGTATAATTTCTTCTTTATATATTTTCTGATTTTAGCATCTTCTGCTACAAAACCGGCATAATCTCTTACTTTTGCATACCATGTACTTAACCACGGTTTGATTATACCTACTCTAAATCCGGTCGGATGTGTTTTTTGTCCCATTTTTGTTATTTCCTATTTTGTTGTATCACTAACTACGATTGTAAGATGAGAAGTACGTTTCAGACGCCTGTATATACGTCCCTGTGCTCTCGGCTTACCTCTTTTGTATGTTGCACTCTCATCTGCATAGATTTCCGATATCTTTAATGCATCTTCGCCAACACCGTATTTTTCTTTTGCATTAGCAATTGCAGCAATTAAATTCTTTTCAACTACTCTTGCTGCAAAATAAGGCATAAAACGCAACATGGTTCTGGCGTCTTTAACTGCTTTCCCTCTGACTTCGTTGATTACACGACGAAGTTTTCTTGCAGTCATCTTTATATCTGTTTGTCTTGCTTTTGCTTCCATTTTTTGTGTTCCTTATTTTTGTTTATTTATTATTTTCTCTTTGCTATGTCAGAACCTGCGTGACCTCTGTATAACCTTGTAGGTGCAAATTCACCAAGTTTGTGACCTATCATTTGCTCGGTTACATATACAGGAACGTGAGTTTTCCCGTTGTGAACTGCTATTGTGTGTCCTAACATATCAGGAATTATCATTGATGCCCTTGACCATGTTTTAATGACTTTCTTTTCCGAATTTGCATTCATTCTGTCAATTTTCTTTTGCAGAGATTCCTCTACGTACGGGCCTTTTTTTAATGAACGTGCCATTAATTTCTCCTTTATAATTTTATCTGTTATTTTTTACGTCTTCTAACAATTAACTTATTAGATGCTTTGTTTTTCTTACGGGTCTTGTAACCCAGAGCCGGTTTGCCCCAAGGTGTTTTAGGATGTCCGCCCGGACCGGTCTTGCCCTCGCCGCCGCCGTGAGGGTGATCACAAGGATTCATCGTTACACCGCGTACCGTCGGACGGATACCCATATAACGTTTTCTGCCCGCTTTACCTATTTTTAAGTTCTTAAACTCTGAATTACCCAGTGAACCAATCGTTGCCATGCATTCTTTTCTGACCATTCTCATCTCACCTGACGGTAATTTTATGGTAACGTAGTTACCCTCTTTTGCCATAACCTGAGCAGAATTACCCGCGGAACGTACCATCTTTCCGCCTCTGCCCGGCTCTAACTCAATATTATGAACTATCGTACCTAACGGTATTATCTCTAAAGGCATTGCATTGCCCGTCTGTATAGGTGCATCCGCTCCGCTTACAATTACATCGCCTACATTTAATCCCTCCGGTGTTAGGATATATCTCTTTTCACCGTCTGCATAGAATACTAATGAAATCCTTACATTTCTGTTAGGGTCATATTCAATCGTTTTGACTGTTGCGGGAACACCGAATTTTTCTCTTTTGAAATCAATAATGCGGTATGCCTTTTTTACACCGCCACCCTTGTGACGACAGGTTATTCTGCCGGTATTATTTCTTCCTGCTGTTTTCTTTATCGGTTTTAATAACGACTTTTCCGGAGTTGATGTCGTGATTTCCTGATAATCACTTTTTACCATTCCTCTTTGTCCCGGAGATGTCGGATTTATTTTACGTGTTGCCATTTTAATGTTCTCCTGTTATCGGCTTTCTGTTACTTTTAGGACTTCAGCCTTTCGCCCTTTTATTGTGTTTTATTCCCCAGCCGGCTCATCGCCGCCAATTTTTCCTGCAGACTGCGTGATTCTGCCATACCTACCGCCGTATACCGGCTATATTTTCTACCGGTGCGACCGGCGGGAATAAACCGCTGTCACACACCTGCTGCATTTTTACGCTCCGACTAATTCCTCAATCGGATCACCTTCGATGGTCACAATCGCTTTTCTGCCAGAATCGGTTCTGCCAAATTTATACCCCATTCTCTTTGAATGAGAAGGCATATAAACAGTTCTTACTTTCTTAACTTTTCTTCCCGGAAAAGCTAATTCCACTGCCTGTGCAATCTCTACCTTTGTTGCATCTTCTTTTACTTCAAAAGTATATTGACCAAGCGTAGTTGCCACCATTGATTTTTCCGTAATGATAGGTTTCTTTATAATATCGTATAATCTTTCCTTATTGCTCATTATTGTAACCTTTCTGTTATTTCATTTATTGCAGATTCAGTAACAATTACGAAATCAGCCTC
The DNA here is from genome assembly GCA_021205645.1 of Candidatus Gastranaerophilales bacterium. Lineage (GTDB taxonomy): Bacteria > Cyanobacteriota > Vampirovibrionia > Gastranaerophilales > Gastranaerophilaceae > UBA2883. The sequence goes on from JAJPXE010000250.1 coordinate 9,707, forward strand.
TAATAAATCCTTAACGTTCAAATTAGAAGGTAAAATTATCTTTAATGTAGGAATATTTCTCCCTGCCAAACTGAGATATTTATTCTCATCAGCATTAACATCAGCGATAACTAAAACTTTTCCCGAAACATTAAGAGATTTTAGAGCAGATGCAACCAACTTAGTCTTTGGTTCGGCAATTGTTGAAAAATCTTTTACTATTACTAATTGTTCTTCTCTTGCTGATAAAGCAGATTTAAGAGCTAATTTTCTTGCTTTTTGCGGCATAGCCAAATCATAATTCCGCGGTTTTGGTCCAAAAATTACACCACCACCTGCAAATAACGGCGAACGTGTTGAACCTGCTCTTGCTCTGCCTGTACCTTTTTGTTTCCAAGGTTTACGTCCACCGCCGGATACTTCTGCTCTTGTTTTGCAACAAGCATTGCCCTGACGAGCATTGTTCAACTGACGTCTTAGTGCTAAATGCATTACATGAATATTAGGCTCTATACCAAAAACTTCTTTGCTTAAGGTTATCTCGCCTAATTTTTCACCATTTGTACTTAATATTTGTTTTGACATTTTCTGCTTTCCTTTTTGCTTTCCGTCTACCCCTTTCCCCAACGGGTTTTATATGGCAGAAGCGGGTTTATATTCTACTGTTTTTTATTTGCCGGTCCACCACCGCCAAAATCGGATTTTACACCGGCTTCACTTTTTTTAGTTCCACTTCGTGCGTGAAGGGGTAATTGTTACCAATCTGCCCTCACATCCGGGAACAGAACCTTTTATCAAAATAAGATTATTTTCACTGTCAACTTTAACCAATTTTAACTTGGTTATGGTAACTCTCTCGTTACCCATGTTGCCGGCCATTCTCTTACCCTTGATTACACGGCTCGGGGTCGTACCCGCACCGATTGAACCCGGCTCTCTGTGATTTTTTGAACCGTGTCCCATTGGTCCCCTGCCAAAATTATGTCTTTTAACAGTACCCTGGAAACCTTTACCTATCGAGTGTCCGACCACGTCTACTTTCTGAACATCCGACAGTACCGACAACTCTATTTGCTGGCCAACCGCATAATCAGATGGATTATCTACACGAAATTCTTGTAAATGTCTGTAATTTTCAAGATTATTCTTCTTAAAATGACCGATTTGAGCCTTTGTTAAATGCTTTTCTTTTACTGAAATCGTACCAACCTGAATTGCGTTGTAACCGTCTGTATCAACTGTCTTAACCTGTGTTACGACAATCGGCTCAACTTTAATAACCGTGACGGGAACCGCCAAACCTTCTTCATCAAAGATTTGAGTCATCCCTAATTTCTTTCCTATTACACCTAATGTCATTTTTTCCTTTCCGACATAACCACGCAAACCCCTGTATTACACGGATTTATACCTGTCGATATGTCTTACTTCTTGCGAGCGCTACCAATTTTTACCTTTAAGGTCTTAACCTTACGCCTGTTTAAAGGACGCTGTAGTTCACATTATCTGCATAATGCTGTTAAGTTTTCAAAAAACTGAGTTTTAATGTTCGGCTGTTCGGCTGCCCGTTACTCCGCTCCGCTCATCTGCCCGATATCACAGGCAAACAATACTCACGACCCTAGAGCTTAACCTCAATGTCTACACCGGCAGGCAAATCCAGCCTGCTCAGTTCTTCTGTAGTCTGCTGTGTAGGTTCATATATGTCGATAATTCGTTTGTGAGTCCTTAACTCAAAATGTTCTCTTGATTTTTTATCAACATGCGGTGAACGCAATACACAATAAATACGTCTTTTTGTAGGTAAAGGAATTGGTCCGGCTACTTTTGCATCTGTTCTCTTTGCCGTTTCAACAATCTTTTCAGCGGATAAATCCACCAATTTGTGTTCATACGCCTTCAAACAAACTCTTATTCTTTGTCTTTTTGCTGTAGTTGCCATTGTTTATTCCTTTTTTTAATCTTAACCGTGACAAATTTCTCTGCCAACTATAGATATTGCAGCTATTTTTATATCTCGACCGCCACTATAGCTCTTTAATGCTATTACAAACAAAATACATAGTCAACAGTGAAAATAATTTTTTATTATTTGAGTCTGCGGAAAAATTAAAAATTTTCTCACAAACACCCTGGAACGGTGTCGATGCAGATTGTGCGCTATTCCGCACACAACCTGCATTTTACACACCTTAGGGCGGGTTTGAAAAATTCCCAAAATTCGTCAATTTCGGGATTTTTCTGCACTTTCATTTTCTTAATATTTCTTTATATCAAGTTATCGAGAGTTTTTTTATGCGAAAACTATATCGTTTTGATATAATTTATGTTAATATATACCTGTGAATGAATTGATTTTACTATATTTATTACTGAAAGGTCAATGTACAATGTACGGTCTTTCCAAAAGTCTAAAAAAGAATTTTGGCTCAATTACAAAACCGGGATTCGGCACTCTGCAGCCTGCTCTTAAAAGATTAGAAAAACAAGGGCTGATTAAAGCCGACAGATTTTTTACGGAAGGCGGTAAACCATACTATTATTATTCAATAACTCAAAACGGAAAAGGATTCTTAAAAAAGAAAATTCTTGAAAAACCGTCAATCAACCCTATACAGTTTTATCCCTGTGCAAAAATAAAACTTGCCTGCTCCGATATTCTGGAAAGTGGTGAAAAAAAAGATCTTTATTCAACTTTAAAAAATGAAGCTGTAAAAATCAAATCCGAAACGGAAAAAAACCTGAAATCAGACTGGACAGCAGAAAATTACTGCCAAAAAATGGTACTGGATAACACATTATGCGAATACAATAATTTTATTGCATTGATAGAGGGATTGGAACATGCCTGCAACGGTTAGTTCTGTAGAAAACGGTTCAATAGCTCAGGAGCTTGAAATAGAAAGCGGTGATATACTTCTGAGTATAGACGGTGTAAAGCTTAGCGACCTTATTGATTACAATTTTTATTGTAAAAATGAGTTTATAACCGTTGAAATACAGAAAAAAAACGGGGAGATTGAAGAAATTGAGCTTGAAAAAGATTTTGATGAAGATTTGGGAATAGTATTTGAAAGTGCTGTTTTTGATAAGATACACCCCTGCATGAATAAGTGCATATTTTGTTTTGTAGACCAACAGCCAAAAGGTTTGCGTGACACTTTATATATAAAAGATGATGATTACAGATTATCGTATTTGCAGGGTACGTATATTACGCTTACAAATATAACACAGACTGATAAAGAGCGGATTTCGAGAATGCGTTTAGGTCCGTTTTATATATCAGTACATACAACAAATCCGGAATTACGGGTAAAAATGCTGCGCAACCCGAAAGCAGCACGTATAATGCAGGAGTTAAACTGGTTTAAATCACATGAAATACCGTTTCACGCACAGATTGTACTCTGTCCCGGTTTCAATGACGGGAAAGAACTGGAAAGAACACTTAAAGATTTAACTTCTCATGGAGATTGTCTGCTGTCTGTTGCAATCGTTCCTGTCGGGATTACAACTTTCAGAAAAGACAGCATTCTTAATAGAGTGGATAAATCTGCCGCAAAAGAAACTCTTAAAATTGCAGGCAAGTTTAAAAAAGTTTGTTGTTCCGATGAGTTCTTTTTGCTTGCAGATGAGCCGATACCCGACACGGAATATTACGGGAATTTTAGTCAGCTTGATGACGGTGTCGGCTCAATAAGGGCATTACTTGATGATTTTTATTCTCACACACTGCCAAAATCTCTAAAAAAGCCGCTTAGTCTGACATTTGCGACATCTTATGCCGGCAGAATTGCTCTGAATGAAGCTGCTAAAACCCTTAACGGCATTAAAAATCTGACATGCGTTGTCAAACCTGTAAAATCGAATTACTGGGGAGAAAATATCACCGTTGCAGGATTGATTACATCTGACGATTTGATACGAACGCTTGAAAATGACAAATCCGATTATGCGGTTATTCCGTCAGTTATGCTCAAACCATTCTCCGATTTGTTCCTTGACGGTAAAAGTCTGGAATATGTAAAAGAAAAAACAGGCAAAAATTTTATAATTATAAAAAAACAGTATTCATTAAAAGAGTTGATAGAGTTTATTAAACTTTACGCATAGCCGTTGTTTATACTATAATCTATATGATGGTAAGAGGAACACACCAAAAATGATTGAACAAATTTTGGAAATACTTATTAGTTTTATAGAGAGTACAATAACAATACTTGGTCCTTGGGGAATAAGTTTGTTAATGGCGATAGAATCCTGTAACATACCATTGCCGAGCGAGGCAATATTGCCGTTTGCGGGTTATCTGGTGACAACGGGTAAAATCAGCAGCATTCACACAGCTGCTGTTTTCGGAGCTGCAGGCTGCGTTATAGGCTCAATCCCTTCGTATTATCTTGGCTATTTTGGCGGAAGAAACTTTATTGAAAAATACGGAAAATATTTCCTTATCTCAAAACACGATTTGGAAACCGCAGACAAATGGGTTGATAAATACGGAAATTCAGCATTTTTTATATGCAGAATGCTTCCGGTTGTAAGGACTTTTATCTCGCTTCCCGCCGGAATTCTAAAGGCGCAAAAACGTACCTTTTTTCTGTTAACCTTTTTAGGTTCTTTAATATGGAGCTACATACTTGTGTTTGTTGGAATAAGACTCGGCGAAAATTTCGAAACGTTAAAATCTGTCTGGCACAAATTTGATGCAGTTATTATTACAATATTTATAATTTTAGGTTCAATATACATTTACAAGCATATAAAAGCGTTAAAGAATTCGTAATTTTTCGGATAATATATTATCAAAAAACTGACTTTTTAAAGATATTCCATTTCTATTACGGACAATTGTGCAGGATGAGCAGATATTTTCTGTTATAACCGCTGCATACCTGACAGGAACATTTTAATAAGTATCACAGTTACGCAATTTTGTTATAAAATTTTTTAACCGCACCATTGCAATTTTTAGTTTATCAAAGGAATAAGCATAAGATATCCTCAAATACCCCTCTCCGCTCTCTCCGAATGCCGTTCCCGGAACAGCTGCAACCTTTTCTTCTTTTAATAATCTTTCAGCAAATTCCTCACATGTCATTCCGAATTCTTTTATACACGGGAACACATAAAACGCTCCGTACGGTTCAAAACATTCAAGCCCCATTTCCTTAAAAGCATTCATTAAGAAGCGCCGTCTTTGATTGTAGGAGTTCCTCATTATCTCAACATCTTTATCACTGTTTTTGAGTGCATCAACAGCCGCATATTGGCTTATTGTCGGGGCACACATTATCGCATACTGATGGATTTTTATCATTTGTTTGATAATCTCATCCGATCCGCAGGCATAACCCAATCGCCAACCCGTCATTGCATAAGATTTTGAAAAACCGTTGATTAAAATTGTACGCTCTTTCATGCCGTCTAAGCTTGCAGCGGATACATGCCTGCCTTTATAAGTCAATTCGCTGTATATCTCGTCTGAAATAACATATAAATCGTGTTTTTTTACAATACTGGCAATAGTTTCTAAATCCGTTTTTTCCATAATAGAGCCGGTTGGATTATTCGGATACGGCAAAATTAAGACTTTTGATCTGTCACTAACTGCGTTTTCCAGTTCCTCAGCCGTCAATCGGAATTCATTTTTGGATTTAAGATTGATAATAACGGGTTTTCCGCCCGCAAGGATTGTACATGGTTCGTAAGACACATAAGACGGCTGCGGAATAATAACTTCATCACCCGTATTGAGTAATGTCCTCAGGGCTATGTCAATTGCTTCCGAACCGCCGACTGTGACAATAACCTCGCTCAACGGGTCATATTCAATCCCCTGACGTCTTTGTAGATAATTACATATTTCAATCCTTAAATCCTTTAAACCCGCATTTGATGTGTAAAACGTCCTGCCGCTCTCAAATGCGTAAATCCCTTCTTCCCGAATATGCCACGGGGTGTCAAAATCAGGTTCACCCACTCCCAGTGAGATAACATCTTTCATCTCGCTTACAAGATCAAAAAAACGCCTTATACCCGATGGTTTTAACTGCATAACTTTATCACTGAGAGGGTTTCTCATGGAGTGATAACCTCTCTTTCATCTTCATACTTTTTAGAAAGGATTGTTCCGTGGTCTTTATATCGTTTAAGTATAAAATGCGTTGCGGTGCTCAATACACTGTCAAGAGTTGAAAGCTTATCGGATACAAAACCTGAAATCTCTTTTAACGATTTTTCCTCAAGAGTGACAAGCAAATCATATCCGCCTGAAATAAGATAAACTGATTTAACCTCGGGATAGTTATAAATCCTTTCGGCAATTCGGTCGAATCCCTGACCTCTCTGCGGTGTTACACGAACCTCAATCAGGGCGCTGACTTTTTCTATTGAAGTTTTTTCCCAATCGATAAGCGTGTGATATCCGCATATCACCCCTTCTTCTTCAAGTGATTGAAGCTCATTTGCCACCTCAAGTTCGTTTTTACCAAGAAGTGCAGACAACTCTTTTATATCAATCCGGCTGTTCTTTTCTATAATCGAAAGCAATTCATCTCTCATACTTTCCTCCTTTGCCTTGATATTAAATTATCACAAAATCGGATAAAATTTAAGTTTATTTTTTAAGTTTGCGGAAGTATTATGTTTCGGAACTTGCACAGATATCACTTCACCCGAAACTTTATTCTCCTCTCCAACCGGGGAGGGGAGCGGAGCGGGTGCTGCTGTGCAGCACAGTCTCCG
>JAJPXE010000015.1:0-15263 GCA_021205645.1 Candidatus Gastranaerophilales bacterium
CATTTCTGATGAGGATTATGAATATGATTTTAAGGATGTAAAAGGTCAGCAAAAAGCCAAAAAAGCGTTAGAAATAGCGGCAGCGGGTGCACATAATATTTTAATGTCAGGTTCTCCCGGCTCAGGAAAAAAGCTTATGGCAAAATGTTTTGCCTCCATTCTGCCGCAGCTTGAGCTAAAAGAAGCTATTGAACTGACAAAAATATATAGTATAAGCGGTATGTTGTCAAAAGATAAACCGCTTATAACTCATCGTCCTTATCGTTCGGTTCACCATACGGCATCAGCTGTCGGTATAATAGGTGGCGGCTCAAACCCGAAACCGGGTGAGATTACGCTTGCTCACAGGGGTGTTTTATTTTTAGATGAGATGGTTGAATTTCCCCGTAATGTTCTGGAAACACTCCGCCAACCGCTTGAGGACGGATATATCACTATTTCACGGGCAAAATTTTCTATTAAATATCCCTCAAAATTCATGCTTATCGGTGCAATGAACCCGTGTCCGTGCGGATTTCTCGGTGATGTTGAAAAACATTGCAGCTGTTCGGAGTTTCAAATTCAGCGTTACCGCTCTAAACTCTCCGGTCCGCTTCTGGACAGGATTGATTTTATTATTGATGTTCCAAGACTCACTTCCGATGAGTTGTTGAGCATAAAAGAAAACACCGAAACCTCCGCTCAAATTAGAGATAGAGTTATAAAAGCAAGAAAAATGCAAATTGAACGCTATAAAAATGATGGTATTTTCACTAATTCCGAGCTTAGTTCAAAACTTATAGACAAATACTGTCCGCTTGATAAAGAAACACAACTTATAATAAAATCCGCAGCGGTTAAATACCGGCTTTCCGGCAGAAAATACACCCGTATCTTAAAAATAGCCAGAACCATTGCAGATTTAGCAGGTTCTAAAGATATTAAAAGTTTACATCTCACACAAGCACTCCAGTATCGTTCGGAAATCACTCAGGGATAAAGGGGTATATATTGGGTGAATTGAAAATACATTTACCCCTGCGGGTGCGGTGATTGCATCCTTCCCCTGCGGAGCGGGTACAACTGCTATGCTGTTGCACCCCATTCCTAACCCTTTTCCCCATTTGGCGAGGGGGAATTTTTTTGCAAATTTATATTTTATTAAACTTCAAATTCAACCATTTGACTGTTTGATATTCCCAAAATTATCCTTAATATTATTGACAGAAAGTTTAACTGATATGAAAAATTTACACAAGATATTATCTGTTTTAATTATTTTTACGGCTTTTGCACAAAGTTGTTCCGCATTCAGTTTCAGCAGTTTGTCAAATTCCTATGCTGATTCTGCCAGAAATTACGCAAAATATTATCCGCAAAATACAAGCTATGTTAACAGATACGCAAAACAAAAAAAGTCTTATATCTATTCCTCTCAGCAGGCAAAATATTACGGCTACAGAGCTCCCGAGCAAACAACAAACAACCCGTATTACAACCCTTATGCCGGAGGCGGAAACAAGTTTTAAATCGTTTCCGTGTGGAGGGATGATACCTTTGTTATAACTCAATTTGTAAAAAATGAGCAATCCTGAGATTTTTATGATATACTTTTATGAAAAGCAGGAGTGTTAATTGGTGATAATAGATAGAACGAAAAAACGCTCGCCAAGAGAGGCTTTTGGTAAAGCGCTTGTTGATTTGGGGAAAACAAATAATAGTATAGTCGTGCTTGATGCGGATTTGTCCGCCTCTACACAGACGAAACTGTTTGCAAAAGAGTATCCCGACAGATTTCTTGATATGGGCATAGCAGAACAAGACCTGATAGGAACGGCGGCAGGATTGTCCGCAACCGGTAAAATCCCGTTTGCGGCTACGTTCGCTGTATTTGCTACAGGCAGAACTTATGACCAGATAAGAAACACTGTCTGCTATTCGGAATTCAATGTTAAAATAATAGGAACACACGGCGGAGTGACTGTAGGTGAGGACGGAGCGACGCATCAGGCATTGGAAGATGTTGCACTTATGGCAAATCTCCCGAATATGACCGTTATTGTTCCCGCAGATTATGCAGAAACCTACGCCGCAGTTAAGTATTCAGCCGAACACAAAGGGGCGGTCTATATAAGGATTGCAAGAGCAAGCCTGCCCGATGTTTTTGAGGATAATATCAATATAACACCTGTTGCGAAAACAATAAAAGAAGGTTCTGACCTCACAGTTATCACTAACGGTGAAACACTTCAGGAATGTATTGAAGCTGTTAACATACTGGCAGATATGGGAATTAGTGCAGAGCTTTTGCACATGCCATTCGTCAAACCTTTTGACGGAGAAGGGGTGCTGAAATCCGCTAAAAAAACGGGGCTTGTCGTAACAGTTGAAAACCACTCAATAAAAGGCGGTCTTGGCAGTGCGGTATGTGAATATCTGTCAGAAAATTATCCCGTTAAGGTTATAAGATTAGGGGTTAATGACCAATTCGGAACGAGCGGAACGGCAAATGAACTGTTGGCTTATTTCGGATTAAATTCAGAGAGTATAGTTAGAAAAATAGTTGAGATAAAAAATGATACAATTAAGAGCTGTAACTAAGAAATATAAGAACAATTACGCATTAAAGAATGTCAATCTGGATATTATGTCCGGAGAGTTTGTTTTTGTAACTGGTGCATCGGGTGCGGGTAAATCCACGCTGATGAAGCTGTTATATAAAGAAGAAGTTCCGACAAGCGGAACCGTGCTTATCGGAGGGATTAATATTGCAAACCTTCCGTCGGATAAAGTTCCAAACCTTAGAAGATGTATGGGAATTGTTTTTCAGGATTATAAGCTTTTATCCGATATATCCGTATATGATAATATTGCATATGTAATCCGGACACTGGGAATGAGTACAAAAGAAATCAGTACCCGTGTAATCGGGGCATTAAGAATAGTCGGACTTTTGGATAAAATGAATTCAAGACCGAGCGAGCTTTCTGGCGGTGAACAGCAGAGAGTCAGTATTGCCAGAGCTATTGTAAACGGTCCGCCTTTGCTTATTGCAGACGAACCTACGGGAAATCTTGACCCTAAAAACTCGTTGGAAATTATGCAAATATTAGATCAGATTAATCAAAGAGGAATTACTATTATCGTTTCCACTCACGATAAGAGTATGGTTAACTATTTCAGGAAACGTGTTTTAACGCTTGACGGCGGAGAAATTATCAGAGATGTACAGGCAGGAACTTATGAATAGTAAAAAACAAAAACTAAAAAAACAAGTAAAAGAACACATGCCTAAAGATTGGCTTTCGGATATAAGAATTATTTATCGTATAACAATGGAAGCTGTTAATGATATCAAACGTACGGGGATTATGAACCTCGTTATAATAACAACCATGGCGGCAATTTTATCAATATTCGGGGCATTATTCAGAACAACTATATCAATGTCGCAATTTGCACACGAGCTTGGTTCTGTTTTGGAGATATCGGTCTATCTTAAACAGGATGCACCGGCTAAAAAAGTTGCCGATAAATTTGCTAAAATCAATCATGTTACAGGGGTCAGACTTATTCCGAGAGATGTTTCCTGGAAAGACTTGCGTAAAGACATTGATTTGCCGAACATAAGCAACCCGCTTCCTGATACATTACATGTTAAAGTGGATACTCCGCTCAGCATTAATGACGTTCTTACAGAGATTAAACAAGATAGATACGTAGAGGATACAGGCTATGCGGAGGAATTTGCAAAACGGCTTCAGCTGATTACTCACGTGGTTAACACAACAACGCTGCTTGTAACTCTGATTGTGGCAATTCTGACCATAACCATTATCAACAATACCATTCAACTGGTAATCCAATCCAGAAAAGAAGAAATAGAGATTATGCGGTTAATGGGGGTAAGTAACTGGTATATAAGAATTCCTCTGGTTTTGCAGGGTGCATTTTACGGTTTTGCGGGGGCAACTGTGGCATTAATCCCGTTGCAAATCGTTCAGAACGCACTTTTAACCGTTCATAAATTCTTCCTGATACCTGCGCCGGCATTAGCCGAGAACATGGTTATCCTGACCCTGCTGTCGGTAGGTGTCGTATTCGGAGCGGGAGGAAGTCTGCTTTCCATTAAGAAACATTTGCAAGTATAAGGAGATACAATCGTGCTGAATGCTGATAATTCATTACTATTTTTAATAGATGTACAGGATCGCCTGACAGGCATGCTGAAAAACAGTGAAGAAATAGCAAAGAACAACTCAATTCTGGCAGGAGCTGCAAAAACATTATCTATTCCGGCACTTGTTTCGGAACAGTATCCAAAAGGTCTGGGAACAACAGTTTTTGAAGTAAGACAGTATATCGAACCTGAAAATATTATAGAAAAAACGTCTTTTTCAGCACTTGCAGCCAATGAGATTAAATCAAAACTAGAAACATTCAATCGTAAAAAGATTATCCTGACAGGTATAGAAACTCATATTTGCGTATATCAAACCGCAAGGGCTTTGTTGGAAAGCGGTTACGAGGTATTTGTGGTAAAAAATGCATGCTCAAGCAGGAAAACGAAAGATTACAGAACCGCACTTGAACTAATGCGAGATTACGGAGCAAGATTAACCTGTGTTGAAACAGTGTTGTTTGAATGGCTTGGCAGTTCTGCTCACCCTAATTTTAAGGAAATTCAAGCCCTGATAAAGTGACGGTTTTTCCTCTAAAAGAATGAAAAAATTGACAAACTGTCAAAAAACATTAAATACATATCGGAAGTCATTCAAACAGATGATTTAACAATATGTAGGTTAAAGTTATTCTAAACAAGGACGTAATGTCTTTGGGAAGGACGGTTTGTAGTGTATAATGCGATGAACACAATAGCACCCGGTCCATACGTGGTAAAGAACGGTCAGGGCTATAAAACGGAGGAAGGCTCAGACGAGTCTGCTCAAGATGCTTTATCGCAGGATAGTCAAAACAACCGCGGCGGTCAGCAGCAGGGCGGACGCGGACAGAACCGTGAGCCGAAAACCATTGCACGGGGCAGAGCGGCTCAATCACCTGCCGCAAAAAAGAGTTTCCCAAAACACCCGCCCTCAGCACATCAAAGAAAACCCATCACAATGGGGGCTAACAAAGAGGCGGTACAACGTCCTATTAAAAACCAGACTGCACCGCAGCAGGTAATACGTCCGCAGCAGCCGCAAATGCCGGCAGTACGCTCCGGCATGCCGGCACAACCGGTTATGCAAAGACCAATGCTGCAACAGCAAATCCAACAACAGCCTGTTCAACAGCAGGTACAGCAGACAAACAGGACTGCCGCTCAAGTTAACCCGCAGGCACAACATCAAGCCGAAAATATGGCTCGAAATAACAAAGTTAATATTGCTCAGGTAATAAAAGATTTTAGAGGAACATGTGCTGCTATCGGAACACCAAAATGTCTTGTTGATGAAATAGAGGGTTATTTAGAAGATGTCACCCAGCACACAAAAGGTGAAGCACCATCTATTAACTATGTCCAGACTAATCTTCAAAATGCGGCGGTTATCCTTGATAAATATATATCAGAAACACTCGAAAAAGAATCACGTGTAGTGCAAAACTGGCTTGATGCATTATTTTTACAGAGAATAAATTACCGTTACAATGACGGTGAGATAAATCAGGATTTTCTGGTCAAGTTTCCTAAAGACAATGAACCTCAAAACAACACGGAGCCCGAGCAGATAGAGGAGCCGGCGGCTGAACAGGTTCAGGAAATACCGGATTATGAACCAATACCGGAGCCGAAAGTACATACTGTTCCGATAGAACACGCAAAAGCACCGCAGCAAAATGTTCCGCGGGAACAGGTTCAATATCCGCTTCACAGGGCAATGCCAGCACCTAAACCGGCACCTGTTAAACGGAAAAAACCGCAGATTACCATTATCCCGCAGGATAATGAATTAAAAGCATTATTTGTTCAGGCTAAAAAGCAGGCTTATTCCAATAATCCGGCAAAAGCCATGAACATATTCCGAAAAGCACTTCAAAGAGCGGTTTCTATCAATGATTGTGAAACTCAATCTAAAATATGCTACGAAATGGGTAAAATATACGACGACAACAACTATCTTGTTCAGGCTTTGAACAATTATAACAAGTCGCTCAACGTCACAACGGACACAACCATAAAAACAAAAGCTCATTATTCAATGGCAAAAATCTATGATGATGTAAACCAGATTGATTCGGCTATAAATCATTATATGACATCTGTTTCTTACGCAGGTGTCGATGACGATTTGTCATCGCAGTCAAAATCACTGACAAATATCGCCAATATTTATACGGATAAATATAATCAAGACGCTTTCATATTTTATGATGAGGCAAATATTTTGATAAACCAGACTAATGATGCTGAAACTAAAGGTTACGTATCGAGTAATACGGCGGGAGCATTTAACAAGTTCAACAAGCCTGATAAGGCACTGAAGTGTTATGCAAACGCAGTCAAGAATTATTCCGAAGCAAAGGTTTCAAACAGTGTAGCTGAAAATTATAAATCAGCAGGGGAGCTGATGTACGATTTGGGAAACCCTGCAAAGGCAAAAATATTACTCCGTAAAGCTCTGGCACACACAAATGCTTACAAAGATGCGGAGCTTATTAACCGGATAAACGATTTACTGGAAGAGATAGGCTGATATAAACCTGCGGAGCCGGCGAATGTAAAAAGTTATAAGGAAAAAGTTCAAACAACAAAAATAAATAAATAAAATTCATCAAATACACACACACAAACATGCCGGAATTTTCCGGCTTTTTTTATATCTTCAAAAAAAGATACTGCAGGCTCATCCGAAAGGTTGAAGAATATAACGCCGGCAATATGATATAACAGTGTTGTAGTACTATATTAAACATTTAGAATGGCGAACAATTATCAAAATTTTCATATCGGGAGTTTTAATTCCTCACATCTGCCCTCAGGCGGGAATTATACATTTCCGATGAACCCTCCGCCTGCTGTTAATCCCGATAACAGCAGAGAATATGATGATTTTTTAAATTTTGATACCGGATACGAAACCGGCGCCCCCTCATATTCTCGTTTAAATGCACTGGATTCAACACTTTTGGAGGCAGAGGCATATCAAAATATTGAAGATGAAGCGTTTAAAACGGAATATAAAATCAACAGGATAGAAGAAGAACTGAAATCACTTGATAAGGAGATAGAAAATGCTAAAAGCATAAACGATTTTCAGAAAGCGGATATCCTTGTTATGCGTAAACACTCACTCCAAAACGAGTTAAAATCGTTATATGAAAGTTACGGTCATTCAGATGTGGCAACAAAGCTATCGGGAGAATTAACATCAATATTAAAATCAAAACCGACGGTGATATCAGGAATAATCGACAGTTTCATGGAGTTCATCTCAGAAAAATTTCTGCCGAAAGTATCAAAGAATTTTAACTCGGGCAAGAATATCAAAGATGCCCTGACAAAGCTTGAAACATTAAATAAAAATGTTGACGAGCTTGTAACAATGCAGACCCCGTACGGTGAAGCGGACGAGAGATATGACAGACTGACAAACTATCTGAACAGAGCTAATGTGATACATTTTCAGATATCAAAAACTATCGGTTCTCCGACATTTTTTGATACAATAAGCTCAATTGATAAAGAAAAATTAAACAAAACAATCAAAAATCAGAGTAATTTCAACAACATGACCGGCAAGCCGAAATCATAGTTTTTAAATTGTTTTAGTCCTCTCCGCAGGGGTAAATGTATTATGTTCTGAAATTTGCATGGTTATCACCTTAAACGAGTATCATCTCATCCGTGGGGTAAATGAATGGTATTCTAAAATTTGTAAGGTTATCACCTCACCCGAAAATCTGGTTTTCGTTCCTAGAACCGATTTTCTGCCCTCTCCGGACGGAGAGGGCGGGGTGTCACCTCACCCGCAAAAATTTCCCTTGATTTGTTCTTCAATAGAGATTTATTGTTTAAAACAATAGTATAGTTACAATACCGTCCGGGGAGGGGAAATCTTTACCCCCCCCGTCCCTGCGGAGCGGACAAAACCGTAAAAATGTTTATACTAATACACTACAAAAAAACGACACAAAAAAGAGTGCCCAAATCATGAACACTCTTTTTTATAGCCTTTAGAAATTCTCTAAATTACTTTCCGTTAACAGTTGTTTTGAATTTCTTACCTGCTGAAAATACAGGAACTGTCTTTGCAGGAATAGAAATTTCTTTACCCGTTTGAGGGTTTCTGCCTGTTCTTGCTGCTCTCTTACGAGATTCAAATGTTCCGAAACCTACTAACGTAACTTTCTTTCCTTTTGAAACTGTTTTTTGAATAGTATCAACTAAAGCATTTAATACTTCACCCGCATCCTTTTGAGTGACTTTTGCTTTTTTTGAAATTTCTTGTACTAATTCTTCTTTGTTCATTGTATAAAACTCCTTTCTTAAGTATTACATCACCTATTATATGGGATACATATAATATTTCAACAATTATATTTCAGAGGGGGTAAATGTCATTAAACCGGTTCTATGAAGCGATTTTGAGGATTTACAAAAATTTATAATCGATAAAATGCCGCTAAACTCCATGCTTTTTTACGATAAAGAGCATGTGTACAGGCATGTTTGGAGTATAATATTTTTATGTTTAGCCGGATATGCATAAAGAACAAAAAGGGATAAAGTATGAAATTAAGCAAAACAACCGCACAAAATTCATTTGAATACAAATGGTTATTATCCAGAATATACCCGTATATTCGTCCTGTAATGGGCAGAGTAATACTGGGTTTTCTTGTAGCACTGCCTGTAGGTATGCTTGACGGTGTTGTTGCTTTTTCACTTAAACCGTATATGGACTATGTTATCGGAAAGCATGACTTGGTATTTAATTTGCTCGGACACGATTTTATTATCCCTTATGCGGCACTTGCTGCGGCTATACCGTTCGGTGTTGTATTCTTTGCTGTTGTACAGGGGGTTTTGAGATATCTTAACAGCTACCTGACCGACTGGACAAGCCAGAAAATTACCAATGCGGTTAAAATATCACTGTTTTCAAAATTAATCTGTATGGATTCGACATTTTTTGATGAAAATCCGTCGGGCATTATCATATCAAGATATTTGAATGACCCTGACACAGCCTCTAAAGGGATTGTTGAAAAGATTAAAACAGCACTTACAAGCTTGTTCGGGGCATTAAGCCTTATATGTGTTATGCTCTACAGTTCATGGAAACTTGCCATTGTCGGGGTGGCCGTACTTTTGGTAGCGTTTCTGCCTGTTGCTCTTATCAGAAAGAAAGTTAAATCAACATCTAATCAAAATATGGTTGTCGGCGGAAATATCACAACAAATTTCAATGAAACATATTCAGGAAATAAAGTTATGACGGCATACTGTCTGCAAGAACGCCAGAGAGAACATTTCATCAAACAGGTTCATAAATCGTTTGATATAACAATATCCCTGACAAAACGTGCCGGCTGGATGTCACCGATTATGTACTTTATCGCATCTATCGGAATTGCCATTGTCCTGTTTTACGGAACAAATCTTATTATGGCAGGTGAAATGACCGGCGGAAGTTTTGCGTCGTTTGTTACTTCTTTGCTTTTGTTATATAAACCCGTCAAAACACTGGGTACAACATTAACAAGTATTCAAACGATTTTTGTTGCAATGGGACGTGTATTTGAATTATTTGATATTGAACCTCAAATCAAAAATCGTGAAAATCCTGTTGAGCTTAAGGATTTAGAACAGTCAATCAGATTTAATAATGTAAGTTTTTCATATAACCATGAAAAAACTGTGCTTCATAACATTGATTTTGAGATATACAAGGGTGAAACTGTTGCCATTGTTGGTAATTCAGGCGGCGGTAAATCAACCCTTGTAAACTTAGTTCCCCGTTTTTACGATGTAACTGACGGTTCAATTACAATAGACGGACTTGATATAAGAGATATTTCAATGGAAAGTCTTAGAAAGAATATAGCAATGGTATTTCAGGATAACTTTCTGTTCACCGGAACAATCCGTGATAATATTTTGATGGGTAATCCTGAGGCAACGGAAGAAGAATTACAATGTGCAATAGAATCTGCACATTTAGAGGATATGCTGGCGGATTTAGAAGATGGCATGAATACCGAACTCGGAGAAAGAGGAACAACGCTATCCGGCGGTCAGCGCCAACGTGTTGCAATAGCCAGAGCTATGGTCAGAAAATCTCCTATTGTTATTCTTGATGAAGCAACAAGTGCTCTTGATAATAAATCGGAAGCTATTGTGCAAAAAGCACTTGACAATCTGATTAGAAATAAAACCGTATTTGTTATCGCTCACAGATTATCGACAATCCAAAACGCACACAGAATAGCCGTAATAAATGAAGGGCATCTTATTGAATTCGGCACACATGATGAGTTGATGAATATTGCGGGCGGTCAATATAAAATGCTTTATGAAATGCAGTTTAGACATCAGGAAGTTTTAACATAACTTATGAGTTTGCGGAAAAATTAAAATTTTTCTCGCAAACTCTCGGGAACAGTGTCGATGCAGGCTGTGTGCGTCTTGAAATTCCTCCACGCTCACCGAATTTCGCCCTAAAGCCTATGGCTTAGCAGGCTCAATCGGTTCGCTATCCGGACTACACTTCGTTTTGTCCGTCCGGAATTTCGCTATCCCGCGTACAATCTATATCTCACACACCTCAGGTCGGGTTTGAAAAATCTCCAAAATTTGTCAATTTTGGGATTTTTCCGCACCCTCTATACTAAAGTATGGTACGTCTGATACAAAAGTATGAAACCTTATATTAAACAACTTGAATTCCTTGTAATATAAGACTAAAATGATTGTGTGAACCGGTCAGAATGCCCCGGATTATGTAAAATCAACAAGATAAAATCACTTAAAACCATGATTATTATTGAATTGTAAGATATTGACTTTTTCATAAAAAAAATTAAATAAATAATAAAACCCGAAATTACAAATGAAAGGATAATTTAGATGGGTATGGCGGCATCGCAGGCAAGATATCTTGCATTGTCTGCACGGAAAACAAACGTTGAATATGAAGGACAGCAGATTAACCAGCAGAGGTTGACCCTGTCAAATCAGAGTGCCGATCTATTCAATCAGATGTTAACGATGTCTGTCCCGACTCCGCCGAGCACAACGGATTATACTACTCTGCAATACTCTTGGAGTGATGGCACCAATACTTCTGTCCTTGAAAGTTATTATCAACTCGGCACGGTCAATGAAGATTATAACTATGTTGTAACAAGCTACCATTATGAAGATGTATACACGGGGCAAAGAAAGTATTTAACAGACCCGCAAATTCAGGCAACAAAAACAAACAATTTCTCTGATCTTAAAACAACGGATTATACCATAACTGCAATGTCATATTCAAAGACAAGCAATTCTTACAGCTTTAAACTGCTAAATGCTGCAGGCAATGAAATAACCGTCCAATATGAGGAGGCAGACACCTCATCAAGTTCTGACGTAGTGGAATTGTTGGATTATTTATACGGCAGAACGGAAGAAACCGGATCGAATTCGGGATATTTTTCTTATGATGAAGATAATGACACATATACCTACTACTCAGACGGTTCGGGAAGCGGCACCGGGGTAACTTATACATTAATTGATACAGAAGATTCTACAGCAATGAGTGAGCTTAAAAAGAGCTACGGTGCGTTGTATGACAGTACAAAAACTTATTATACCGACGGCAGCACATACATATGTAAACAAGATATCAATGAAGCAAATGATACACTAACCGGTAAGGCTTATATAAGAACAAAAGATACTAATACATATTATACAGACGGAACAAACTATATTGCCGCAACTGAAATAGCCGGTTTAAGTATCGGGGATACAATGACCGTATATTCTGCAACAAACAACCCTACATTCAGCAGCTATTCGGCTGTAGGCAACTGTACTCTCACAGCTCTTGATGAGGATACATATAATAGCGATGCAACAATTATTACCGAAATTGCACAAATATTGAAAGATTTATCAAGTGACGAAGATTGCGCAACTTCTTATGCAAGATTAAAAGCCTGTTTCGATGATGATGGCGAATATATAAGCGGCTCTATTTATCAATTTACAATGAACGGTGTTACATATTATACAACAGCAGCAGATTTAGACGACAGCCTTTTGAGTGCGTATAGCGACAGTGCAACAGCAAGCAACAGTATTGACAGCCAGCAAACAAAATTAGCATACTATAAAGCATCATATATAAGTACCAAAATAACCGAAACAAAAAATGCACTATTAGAAACTGACGGCACCGGAAGATTTTCAACTGTTAAGTTTGAAGATGATTCGGTCGTATATGATTTGAGTGTTGAAACTGTCACCGATGATGATGCATATAATGATGCAATGAATCAGTATTATTATGAACAGGATGAATACGATAAGCAAATATCAGATATAAATGCCAAGACAGAAGTTATACAGGCACAGGACAGACAGCTGCAATTAAAACTGGAACAGTTGGATACGGAGCAGAGTGCGCTGCAAACAGAAATGGAAGCATGCCAGAAAGTTGTCAGCAAATGCATTGAGGACGGATTTAAGACATTTAACCATTAATTAAGCGGTTAGTTTTAGTGTTTGAGGAAAAATTAAAATTTTTCCTGCGAATTCAATTTGTACTTGTTGATTGTACGAATTTTTGATAAAATCGTTGTATGGAAAAAAGTGAAAGAAAAAGCCGTACATCAAAAATAAGGCGTATTGAACTGCTTGTCTGGCTTGCTATCATCGTTGTTCTTGCAACTATAGGAATAATCTTTACCGCAACATTTGAGAAATCTTATGAAGTCCATAAAATATTCATGCCTGATGTAGACGGGCTTATCGTTGGTTCCCCCGTTAATTTGATGGGCATCCCAATCGGATATATCACAAAAACGAAGATTTTAAACGATGAGGAAGTAATAGTCAAATTTAAAGTAACCGATAAAACAATACATATTCCAAAAGGAACTGTTGCAACGGTAGAGTTTAACGGTCTTGGCGGCTCAAAATCACTTGAACTGTATCCGCCGTCGTATAACAAACATATTACTAAAGAACTGATTGTTAATAATAACGATTTTATTATTGTAGAACGACCGAAAAGATTGCGTGATTGTTACTCTCTGCTTTATCAGATGTATCAGAAACTTATGAATATCTGCTATACAATGGCATCTTTCGGAAGCCATCTTAATGAAATTGAACACATATCAGCAGGCGGAAGTACAATGGATACCTTTAATTTTATTAACTATGCGGATAATTGGATTAACAATTCTCAGGGAAACATTCAAACATTCCGCAAAATCCTTGAGAAATATCATAGCGGGGGGGGGAGTAAATAGTGGTGAATAGAATGGAATATGAAAATGTAAGAGTCATAAAACATCCGGTGATATGCCAGAGCCTGTGTACAATGCGTAACAAAAATACCGACAGTCAGGGGGTCAGAATTGCCGCAAGAAAGATTACAAGAGTGCTTCTGTATGAAGCATCAAAAAATCTGCCGCTTGTCGATAAAAAAGTCGAAACCCCGCTTACGGAATTTGTATCAAAAGATATCGCAGATGATATAACAATAATAATCTCTCCGATATTGCGTGCAGGGCTTATTTTTACCGATGAGGCAATAGACATCCTGCCCGATGCCTGTATCAGACATATAGGAATGTACAGGGATGAAAAGACACTAAAACCCGTCTGGTACTATAATAAAGTGCCTATGGCAGCACCTAATCCGAAAAAATTCTATGTTTATATCACTGACCCGATGCTTGCAACGGGAAACTCCATGCTTGAAGCAATCAAGCTCTATGATGACAAAAATATTCCTTTAGAGAATATAAAATGTATCAATATAATAGCTGCCCCTCAGGGAATAGAGCTGATACACAAAAAATTTCCGGATGTCGAGATAATAACCGCCGCAGTTGATGAGAGATTAAACGAAAAAGGTTACATTATCCCGGGAATGGGCGATGCAGGCGACAGAATTTTTAATACGGTTGTAGAATAAAAAAAGCAGGTTTGATATGAAACGAGCAATTATAATGGTTATAGATTCAATGGGTATCGGGGCAATGCCCGATTATGCCGATTTTAATGATATAGCGGAATGCAACACACTGAGAAACGTATGTCATTATAATAGGGGGTTGAATGTTCCTAATATGGCAAGATTGGGTCTGGGAAAAATTCAAGAGTTTGAAGGGATAGAAGATGTATCAAATCCGATAGGACAATACGGTACACTGGAAGAAAAATCCAGAGGCAAAGACACAACAACCGGACACTGGGAGATAGCCGGACTTGTGTCAAAAAAGCCGTTTGCAACTTTTCCGAACGGGTTTCCCGATGAATTGACAGAAAAATTCATAACGGAAACAAAATGCGGCGGTATCTTAGCAAATTATCCCGCAAGCGGTACGGCTGTCATAGAAGAACTTAATGAAGAACATCACAGAACAAAGTTCCCGATAATATATACAAGTGCTGACAGTGTGTTTCAGATAGCACTGGATACGGATATAATTCCGTTAGAAACATTGTATGAATGGTGTAAAATAGCAAGACGCCTGCTTGATGAGGGAAATTATCACGTTTCAAGAGTCATAGCAAGACCATATAAGATTATAGACGGGAAACCAACGAGAATAGGTAAAGACAGACGCGATTATTCCGTTAAGCCGTCAGGGGAAACCATTCTGGACAGGGTAAAGGAAAGCGGCGGCGAAATCATTGCTATTGGTAAAATTGAAGATATATTCTCAAAAACCGGTATAACCCACGCTATACATACAGGCTCAAACAGAGAAGGATTAGAATTAACTCTTAAGGCTGTAAAAAACGAGCTTGACCTTGAGTCGATAAAATATCCGTCAATCCCCGCAGGATTTAAACCGGATAAATCAATAGTATTTACAAACCTTGTTGATACAGATATGCTTTACGGTCACAGGAATAATCCGGAGGGCTACGGTAAAGCTATAGAAGAAATCGATGTGTATATAGGAAAGATAATCCCTGCACTGTCGGCTGATGACTTACTGATTATAACGGCAGATCACGGTTGTGATCCGACAGTTCCCGGAACAGACCACACAAGAGAATATGTTCCGGTTATGTTCTATAACAAAAATATTCAGCCAAAAGACTT
>JAJPXE010000015.1:15273-15614 GCA_021205645.1 Candidatus Gastranaerophilales bacterium
TAGCATATTCGGGTATTTTTTAGGTGTTTTGTCAGGTTTTGATAATATTGCAAAAATTATATCGGAGTGGATATTTTAAAGATTTTGTTATATACTTAGATTATGGTTGTCAAGTTTTTGACAATTCAGTTACAAAAAAAAGAAAAGGAGACAAATATGAACGTTAAAGTTGAAGATTCTTGTATCGCTTGCGGCGCTTGTGAATCAATATGTGACGCTGTATTTACGATTGAAGATAAGGCTGAAGTAAATGAAGCAGGTATAGCAGGTAATGAGGACTGCGTTAAAGAAGCAGCAGATTCTTGCCCTGTACAGGCAATCATAGTAGAATAATTATTAAT
>JAJPXE010000008.1 GCA_021205645.1 Candidatus Gastranaerophilales bacterium
CATGCATATAGTTGATTACAATCAATCTTTATATGTATAGGATATTTATGGGGAAAAGTAAGCATGTCAGCACAAGAAGAAGAAAATATTAAAACAAGTTTTACAAGCGAACTATACAGCCAGTTTAACTGGTTTAAAAATATGTTCGAAAATCCTGTACAGCAGGCATGTGATGATTTTTTTTCAACAGGGTTTGAGTTTAAACTTGTCGGTGTGAGTGAGAATATGAACGTACTCACTCAAAACGAAAGTTTCTTCGTTACCAAAGTCCAACTTGATGGGAAAAATGACGTGTTTATCAGAATTTCCCAGAACGCTATCAAAGTTATTCTGGACAAAATCCTCGGCAAAAGCAATAAAAAATTTGAACTGTCATCAATATCAGATTTGGAAGCAAAAATAATAACCACATTTAATGAATTTCTGTATGATAAAATATCAGACAAAATTGATAAAACAAAACTTGAAAAACACCCTGATACAATAAATTTGAGCTATTTTATAAGAAACCTTTCATCGGATGAAAGTGCAAGGTTTGTGCTGTCATTCCCGAAATCGGTGCTTGCCCCTGTTACGCTGCCACCTGTTCCCCTAGAAAAACAGATTAATGAAATGCTGTTTAAGGATTGTCCGGTCGATGTAACAATAAAAGTAGGCTCAACAGATTTTGCGGTTAATGATGTAAAAAAACTCGGTGTCGGCGATATTGTGTTGTTTGAAAACAGCAATGCCAGAGAAATGATTTTAATATGCGATAATATATTGCAACGCTTTGCAGTTAATCCGAATAAAGAATTAATTTTGCCATATGATGATGAAGATGAAAACAATGGGAGTGAGGAAGAAATGGACACAAGCAGTATAACAAATTTATGGGACAGCCTTCAAATTGAGATGAGTGCTGAGTTTGAAAAAATAAAAGTATCTCTTGGAGAGCTAAAAAACATTCAGGAAGGACTGGTTGTTGATATAAGTTCGGTATATAACAATAAAGTTTCACTAAAAGTGGGCGAGCAGATAGTAGCAGACGGCGAGCTTGTTATTATAAATGACCGCTACGGTGTAAAGATATCAAAAGTGACCGCAGATGAGTTTAAAGATGTCAGCAATGTGGAAAGCATGGTAAATGCGGCAGCAAAGGCCGGTTCAACAGTCAGCGTAGCCCCGAATTCAAATGTTAAACAAGCAGGAGCCGCTGCACCAAATCAGGCGGGAGCCGAAAGCGGCGGTGATGAATTTGATTACAGCGATTTTGATTTAGACGAATAATATAAACTAAAAGAATTGAGGATTTATTATGGGATATATTTCAAACTTTATAGTGTATTTTTGTGCAATGATTGGCATTATTGTTCTTGCATTATATGTTTATAAGAAGTTTAATGTAACATCTTTTAGTGCAAAACGCACTAACTCACTGAAAATCGAAGATGCTTTAAGCTTATCTCCGAGGAAAAATCTCTATGTTGTCAGAAACGGTAAAGAGAGATTTTTGATTGCTGCCGATTTTGAAAGAACAACACTTATTTCAAAACTGGAAGAAAATGATGAAATTATTCACGAAAATATTAACCGGAGAAGATATAGACAGGCAGATTTATCGGAAGATGCGATACTTGCACAAAACAACACTGCACCGGTTAAAAAACCTATAATGAGAGAGATAAGAAACAGACTGAATTTTTAAAAAAGAGGAATAGAACAAAATGGACGTATTTGCTAATTTTAATCCTGTCTTACAAATGTTGATAGTAATGTCGTTATTTTCGATATTACCGTTTATGTTTTGCTGTATGACAAGTTTTTTGAGGTTTACCATAGTATTTTCAATGTTAAAGACGGCACTTGGCACGCAGCAGGTTCCGCCGTCTATAGCGATTATCGGTTTAAGTATGATTTTGACATTCTACACTATGGGCGGAGTATTCCAGAAAATGTATGATTTAGGTTCTGTACCGTTCACTAAAAATCAGGATATTGTTAAGACAATTGAACTGGGTTCAAAGCCTCTAAAAGAGTTTATGATGAAACAAACACGGGAGAGTGATTTAGCGTTCTTCATAGAACTTGCAAACAAAGAGCCGCCGAAAAGCCCTGAAGAAATAACAATCTGGCAGATTGCACCGGCATATATTTTGAGCGAGCTAAAAACAGCATTTGAAATCGGGTTTATAGTATTTGTTCCGTTCATTGTGTTGGATCTGATAGTTGCAAATATCCTGCTGGCACTGGGTATGTTCATGTTATCCCCGACAATTATTTCACTGCCGTTCAAGTTGTTAATATTCATTGCGGTTGACGGTTGGGCATTGATTGTACAGGGATTAGTACAGAGTTATAACACATAGGAGGATTGAAATGGAACTGTTAGTTGAATATTTAGCAAAAGGATTTATGACAATGCTGGCGATTTCAATGCCCTGCGTGTTAACGGCAGCAACAATCGGTCTTGTTGTCGGTATAATTCAGGCTGTTACTCAGGTTCAGGAACAAACCATTGCGGCAGCACCTAAGATTTTTGCTGTATTTTTGGTCATTGTTATGGGTGGTATGGGATTTCTTAAACTGCTTACTAACCTGTTCGCCGATGGGATGGGAATTGCGTTTAATGTTGTGCCGAGAAATGACAGTTATGTTCTGGCATCTGATTATTACAGATACACTTCTCCGCTTCAGCAGGGAGAATTATCGGACAGATACCCTCAAAATCTTCAGATAAGAGAGGTTATAAAACGTCCGAGTGATGCACCATTTATCGATAGAGAGGGCAAACCTAAATATGATAAATCACCGAGAACGCCTATGCCGAAACCTAACTTTATTGAAACTAACAAAATTATAGGAAGGTAAATTATGATTGATTTAAAACGATTTTTAATAACGGTTATTCTGTTATGTTCAGCAAATTTCGCATATGCAGATAGCTGTATTATGATTGCCGACAGCGAAATAAAAGATGTAAAATGCAATGATACATCAATTGTTTGCATGCGTGTTCTGACAACTTTAACTAACGAAAAAAGGTCAATAATCGTAACCTCATTAAAAGACGGGCAGACTGAATTTTCCGTTAAAGTAAAGAGCAGATATCACTGTTACAAGGTAAAGGTATGCGGCAGCAAATTGACAATATGCGGTGACAGCACCTTAAAAATAATGCCGGTAGATTTGCCGGCAGAGGCACTGCCGCTCACACCGTCATCAGAGGAGTGTAAAGATTGATAGCGCAGGATGTAGTATCACAACTGGGTTCAATATTCCCGATGTTTGGCATATATCTTACGACGGGGTTTATAATCTTTGCAAGGATTATGGGCTTTATCAGGCTTGCTCCGATTATGAACAGAAAAGAAGTTCCCGGTCTTGTTAAACTGGGACTTGCACTGTTATTGACGATGATATTCATAGCGGCAAAAAAGCCTGCAATTCCGCCTGCGGACAACTGTTTTATCCTGTCCTTAACCTTAAATTATGTAGCGGGTGCATTGCTCGGGTATATGGCACAGCTCCTTTTACTGGCAGTAGAGGCAGGGGCTGATATGATTAATATGCAAATGGGTTTAAGTTCGGCTATGGTTCTTGACCCGACAACATCTTCGCAAACATCTATTCTTGCAAAGCTCATCTCATTGCTCGGTCTGGTTATATTTATGGAAATAGGGGGTTTTTACTGGATGATGAATGCTTTTGTGAGAAGTTTTGAGATTTTTCCGCTCTATGCGGTATGTATCCCTCTTGATAAGATAGTCAATATGGATTATCTGATAAAAATGACATCAAATGTATTGTACATGGGGCTTCAGATAGCCTCGCCGGTGCTGCTTGCGACACTGGGTCAGGATATAATACTCGGTGTAATCTCCAAAACAGCCCCTCAGGTAAACGTTTTCCAGTTGAGTTTTTTATTCAAACCGGTTTTTGGTGCAGCGATTATGGTTTGGATTTTACCAATGCTAGTTAATATAATAACTGATTATTTCCAATCATTTGCGAACATAATTTAAGCATAGTCCTCTCCGGAGGGGTAAATGTATTTCACCCCCCCAATATATTTACCCCTCCGGAGAGGATGGGAAAAATATCTCCAGTATGGATTTCAAAAAAAACAACCTGAGCATGCAAGACAATAATAATTTCCCGACAATGACCATGCAGCAATATCAAAAATTATTAAAACTGTTATCCAATATAAATAAAATCATCAAAATCGCTCTCTAACGCACCCCTTTACGACCTTTTAATCCTCCGCATAAATTTTCAAATACAGGAAGTCACTACCCCTTTTTATTGATTGATTTTTCTGATAATTCTGCACGGATTACCGGCTGCGACAGAATCGGGCGGGATATTGTGTGTCACAACCGAACCTGCTCCGATAACGGCTCTATCGCCGATATTGACTCCGCCCAGAATGGTAACTCCTCCGCCGAGCCAGACGGCAGAGCCGATTGTGATTGGTTTTGCCTGTTCTTTACCTTTAATTCTTTCTTCCGCATTGATAGGATGACATGCGGTATAAAATCCACAATTAGGTCCAATGAATGTATCGGAGCCGATTTTTATTTTTGCACAATCTAAAAAAACACTGTTATGATTTATATAAACAAACCCGTCGAATTCTATGTTATAACCGTAATCACAAAAGAAATTAGGTTCAATAACGGTGTTATTTCCATATTTTCCGAGCAGTGATTTAAGGATTTGTTGTTTTTCTTCTTTTTTATCGGGAGTGAGTGTATTATATTCCATACAAAGCGATTTTGCCCGCAATCTGTCCTGTTCAAGTTCTTCACAGTAGGGCTCGTATAGTTCGCCGTTAATCATTTTTTCTTTTTCACTCATGAAACTAAGTTTATCAAAATATATAAGTCTTGTAAATATAGTAATATATGTGATACAATAGTCAGAGTTGATAGAAACCCTCTATACGGAGAGGTGTCCGAGTGGTTTAAGGTGCAAACCTGGAACGTTTGTGTGGGGGAAACTCCACCGCGGGTTCGAATCCCGCCTTCTCCGAATTTTTAACGGGATGAATTAAAAATTCATCCCGTATTAATTTATTAAATTGTTATAGACTGGGCA
Organism: Candidatus Gastranaerophilales bacterium; assembly: GCA_021205645.1. Classification (GTDB taxonomy): domain Bacteria; phylum Cyanobacteriota; class Vampirovibrionia; order Gastranaerophilales; family Gastranaerophilaceae; genus UBA2883. The sequence goes on from JAJPXE010000008.1 coordinate 5,083, forward strand.
GAGGTGGATTCGAACCACCGTAGTCTCGCGACGACAGATTTACAGTCTGTTCCCTTTAGCCACTCGGGCATCTACCCGTATTTAATTATCACTTATTAATTCAAAATTTGCCCTTGACGAGATTTGAACTCGTGACCTCTCCCTTACCAAGGGAGTGCTCTACCCCTGAGCCACAAGGGCGGAGTTCTAAATAGCCGGTAATAGGAATCGAACCTACAACCTACGGTTTACAAAACCGTTGCTCTACCGTTGAGCTATACCGGCAAGTCAGTGTCTATATATTATTAAGAAAATATTACATTGTCAAGACAATTTTTATTACCAAATCGTTTAGACCGACTATTGCCAGCCCTCTTTCTCACTTACTTCGTTATGCTCGCTGTCAGAATTTTCGTCGGCTTCTTTTGCAGCTGTATCAATCTCTTTTGCACGCATAAATGCTTTAGAAATGATATCCGTTTGACGGTCAATCCTTATACGACGCATGACAGCCTCCATCTCCTCACCTGTCAGGTCATTTGCAGATTTGAACTCAATAAAAAATCCCCTGCGCCTGAATGCCAAATAACCCACAACCATTATTCCCCACAGCAACACTCCCTGTATTGTTGCTATTTTTGGCAGCAAACCTACATACATTGACATTACGTTCCACAACGTTTTCATGACAACACCGGGAAATATTACAAACCCGGCAAATAAACAGATTACTATGCCTGCTACCGTTAACATTCCTCTAAAACCGTTTATTTGTATTACATTAAATTTTTTCTTCATATCTGTCCTTACTTATGTTTTACTACCGGAGTTGAGTAATTCTATAAACTCATCCTCATTCAATATTTTAACACCTAAAGATACTGCTTTGTCAAATTTTGAACCTGCATTTTCGCCCGCTACAACAAAAGATGTCTTTTTTGATACTGATGATGAGGTTTTACCGCCTTTTTCTTTTATTTTAGCATCTGCATTATCTCTTGTCATGGATTGTAAAGTTCCTGTTAAGACAAATACTAAACCCGAAAACTCATCAGATTGAACCTGTTTTGATGAAATCGGCACAACACCGTTGTCATCAAGCTCTTTTAATAACTTTATATTTTTTTTATCTCTGAAAAATTCATACACATTTTTTGCAATCTTTTCTCCGACACCCTCAATCTCAGCAAGCTTATCAAGCGGAGCTGATTTGATATTCTCAAGAGTTTTAAATTCACCTGAAATAATTTCTGCGGTTTCTTTTCCGACATGCCGGACTGACAATGCCGTTAAAAACCTCGCAAGCGGTCTGTTTTTGCTCGACCTGACAGAGGTGTACATATTATACGCCGATTTTTCTTTTACCAGTTCAAGCTGCATAAAATCCTGTTGGGAAAGTTTGTATAAATCTGCCGGAGTTCTTACCATATTAAGATTATAAAGCTGTTCAATAATTGTCGGACCGATAAAATCAATATCCATAGCTTCTTTGGAAACCCAGTATTCAAGCCTGGCTTTAGCAACAGCCGGACATTCACTGTTAGAACAATATGCCGCTACCTCGCCCTCACGATATTCAAGCGGAGAATGACACACCGGACATTCCACAGGCGGACGATATTTTGCAAGAGAGTAATGTTTTTCATCATCAACGACTTTTATAACTTTCGGGATAATTTCTGCCGCTTTTTTGATAAAAACCTTATCTCCGACTCTGACATCAAGCCGTTCAATCTCGTCAAAATTATGCAGACTTGCACGTGAAACCGTGCTTCCTGCAAGCAATACAGGTTCAAGAACCGCAACCGGAGTGATTGCACCGGTCTTGCCCACACCGATTTCTATATCTTTCAATTCGGTTGATATTTCTTCCGGAGGAAACTTAAATGCTGTTGCCCACTTTGGAGCACGGGCAGTATATCCAAGCTCATTCTGAATCCCGAAATTATTGATTTTTATCACAACACCGTCTGTTGCATAATCTAAATCAAACCGCTTTGTTTCCCAGTCTTTACAAAACCTTATCGCACCTTCTATATCTTTCACAAGTCTTATGTTAGGGTTTGTCTTAAATCCGAGTTTTTTAATATATTCCAGGCTGTCCCAATGGGTTTTAATCGTGTTATTGCCGTCGGGCAGAATAACCGTGTATGTGAACATTGACAAATCACGTTTTGCCGTTATAGTGCTGTCAAGCTGTCTTAGAGAGCCTGCGGCGGCATTTCTCGGGTTCGCAAATATCTTTTCGTTATTTTTTAAATTTTCTTCGTTCAGTTTATTGAATGAAGAAACCGGCATGTATATTTCGCCCCTCACGTCAATATTTATATTCTCAAACAATTTGAGCGGAACGGCTTTCACGGTTTTAAGGTTCTGTGTAATATTCTCGCCCGTAATCCCGTCACCCCGCGTAACACCCGTTGTAAAAATCCCGTTTGTATAGCTCAAAGCAATCGCAAGCCCGTCAATTTTAAGTTCGCATACAAGTTCTAAATTATCTCTGCCGTATTCACGCGTGACCCGCTCATACCATTTTCGCAAATCTTCAGGATTGTACGAGTTATCAAGGCTGTACAATCTGTATTTGTGTTTATATTCTTCAAATTTTGTACTGACAGAGCCGACTCTCTGTGTCGGGCTGTCCGGAGTTATAAGTTCCGGATTGGCAAATTCAAGCTCTTTTAGCTCCGCAAACAACTTATCATACTCATAATCGCTTATTACAGGGTTATCCAGGACATAATAGTTATAATTATGTTTATTCAGTTCATCTTTTAAATATTCTACACGTTTTCTTAGCATAAAATTACCTTAGCTCATAACTATATTACCATGTAATCAAATTTTCGGGTTTTTCCGCTGTTCTTACGCTTTATCAGATACTTCTGAATTTGACTAAATCAACTTTTCTCATCCGGATATTTTCGGGAGTAATCTCAACAAGCTCATCATCTCCGATATATTCCATACAATCTTCAAGAGAAAGCTCCTTATGCGCCTGTAATGTAACCATAACGTCAGCCGTTGAGCTTCTCATATTTGTAAGTTTTTTAGTTTTGCAGATATTGACTGCAATATCCTGAGCTTTGTTACCTTCGCCGATAATCATTCCCCTATATACTTTTGTATGAGGCGTGATAAAGAAAACACCTCTGTCCTCATATTGAGCGAGAGCATAAGGAACAGCCTCGCCTGTTTCGTGTGCAAGAATTGAACCTGCACGCTGTTTAGGGATATCACCAGCCATTTCTTTATAATCATCAAAGGTATGGTACATTATCCCCTCGCCCCGTGTAACTCTGATAAATTCCGTTCTGAACCCGATTAAACCTCTTGCAGGGATTGAGAATTTGATTTTGGTTCTGCCGTTGTCATTGTTCATCTCAAGCATGGTTGCTTTTCTGCCTGATAATCTGTCAATGCATGTTCCGGCGGTTTCTTCGGGAGTGTCGATAATAAGATTTTCATATGGCTCACATTCGACGCCGTTAACGGTTTTGTATATAACTTCCGGTTTTGAGATTTGAAACTCGTACCCTTCTCTGCGCATTGTTTCAATAAGTATGCCCAGATGAAGTTCACCCCTGCCGCTCACTTTGAATACATCCGTGCTGTCCGTATCCTCAACACGCAGGCTGACATTTTTTTCTAATTCATTATAAAGTCTTTTTCTAAGCTGTCTGCTAGTGACAAATTTACCCTCTAAACCCGCAAATGGACTGTCATTCACAGAAAAATTCATTTGCAAAGTCGGCTCATCAACCTTGATTAAAGGGAGCGGATTTTCGTTCCCTATTTCACAGATTGTTTCACCGATTTGAATATCGGAAAATCCTGCAATACCCACAATATCACCTGCTTCTGCTTCCTGTGTTTCTTCACGTCCTAAATCTTTAAACTCGTATAGCTTAACTATCTTTCCTTTTTCGATTGTTCCGTCAGTTTTGCAGAGCGAAACCTGCTGCTGCGATTTTATTGTTCCGTTAATAATTCTCCCTGTTACAATTCTGCCCACATATTCGTTGTAATCAAGAGTCGTTGCCTGAAACTGTAACGGCTTATTATCATCGCCGGTTGGAGGTTTAATATTCTCAAGTATGCAATCAAGCAATGGAATAATATCTTTCGGCTCATCATCAATATTCTTAATTGCATAACCGTTAAGACTGCTCGCATAGATATAAGGAAAATCAATTAAATCTTCTCTGTCAGTGAGTTCAGTGAATAAATCAAAAACTCTATCAAGTGTATTGTCCGGGTCTGCCGCCGGCTTGTCGATTTTATTAAGAACGACAATAATTTTTATTCCAAGCTCTAAAGCTTTTGACAGGACAAATCTGGTTTGCGGCATTGGACCTTCTGCTGCATCAACAATCAATAAAGCACCGTCTACCATACCGAGTACACGCTCAACCTCGCCGCCGAAATCAGCATGACCAGGGGTGTCAATAACATTAATTTTGGTATTTTTATAATTTATGGAAATATTCTTTGAAAGTATTGTAATTCCGCGCTCCTTTTCCAAATCGTTGCTGTCAAGTACACGTTCCTGAACCTGCTGGTTCTCTCTAAAAACTCCGCTTTGTTTTAACATACAATCAACCAGTGTTGTTTTGCCGTGGTCAACGTGGGCAATAATCGCTATATTCCTTATATTTTCTTTATTCATATCAAAAACTTCCGTTTGCATTTTAGTGTTAATTCTACACTGGTATTTTACCCCGCTGAACTTTGATTTTCAATATAAATTAGTATCTGAGTTTGCGGAAAAATTCCGAAATAACATGTGGCAAAACTGCGGTTTCGCCTTAGCGGGTCTGCCGCTTGTTCGCAAAGAAATTCTGTCCTTTCCCGCGGAAATGAGCTTATGAGCTTCGCAGGGGATGGGGTGTGATTAGAAAATCGCACGACAGTCATTTCACCCGCAGGGGTAAATGAATTATATTCCGGAACTTGTACAGATATCACCTCACCCGAAAATCTGACTTTTGTCAAAGTGGCAGCGGGTGTGCCATTCCGGCACACCCGCTGCCGAACTAAAAGCAGATTTTCTGCCCTCTCCGTCCAGAGAGGGCAGAATCCAAAATTACCCCTCACCCGAAGGGGTAAATGAATTATATTCCGGAATCTACACGGTTATCACCTCACCCGAATTTCTAAGCTCGCTTGCGGGGCGGGTGCTGCTGTGCAGCGCACCTGTTTAATAATAATTCTGTAATTATAAAAATATCCTCTGTTATACGCTGTAAATGTATAGCTTTACAATTCACACATCTGCAGCAAAATATTACGTTTATCTTTTATTTGATTGTCATTTTGGAAATCCGCAAACACGCTCCATTTATCAATATAAACCCTGCCGGATATAACATACCAATTTGAAGCACTGTCAACCATAGCAGGATTATAAAACCCTTTTGATGCCATTTTATCAAAATCATTAACTACAAGTTTTTTAGTTTCGGTCGTTAAATTATTTCTAACTCTCATATAATTCTCAAACTCGCCCCCGGAGCTGCCGGATATTTTAGTTATTAACACCATATCTTCGTTATTATGAAGCTTCGCAGCGATAACAAATTCCGGTGCCGATGAAAGTTGAAGCTCTTTTATTTCTTCAAGGTTTCCGGCTATATATTCCAGATTAAACCGTTTTCCGGTTCTTATATAAAACTCGCCGTACTTAAATAGGTTCAAATCCAGTTCTTTAAACCCGCTGATATCTTCAACACATTTATCAATCAGTATATAACAGTCTTCTAACGCATTACATTTAGTTATTTCATTTATAAATTTTTCAAAAAATTCATCCATAACAGCCCTCTGAAATATAATTCTAGCTTATTATTAAATATATTGCAAGATTTGGCTGACTATATTATTGACTTGATAGGAATACCACCTATACTGATAATTTGAGCTTCATCCGGCATAGCAAGTACATCTGTGCGATAGCATCTGTGACCATTGATGGATTTTGGTCTATATAAACCTTTATGGATTGAAACTTCTTTTAATTTTTCTGGAACTTCAAATCCAAACAAATTCTCCGTTGCTATTTTTGATTTATCTTCTATTTGGGCGGAATATTTTATTACGGTTATATTTCCATCAGGCAGTTTAACCGTAAAATTTACAGGTTTATCAGATTGAGCACTATAAGGAATGCGAGAAGTTTTCTTACCGCCTTTATACGTTTCAAGTATCATCTCTGTTGAATTACCTTTTTTGTCACTGTCGGGTAACACCGCCATCACACAACGTTTTCCGTCATGTTTAAGTTTTAGATTATCAATAAAACTCAAAATGCCATTAGGTTTTATTTTTAGCCCTAATTTTTCCCCGACAACTTCCATAATACCTACGTTATTATTAGGTGTTTTTGTCGGAAGCAGAACCATTACACCGGAATCATGATAGCCGGTATTTATTCTGTCTGAAGTAAACAGGGCATCTATCAATCTTTGTTCATTTTTTGTCATATTTTGGAAGGTTTCGGTATGATTAAAACAAGGAGCCGGAAGTGAACCCTTTGCAATTTGAATTGATACATTGGAATAATTCTCAGGATTTGTAAGCTTATCCAGAGCTTTAAGATTATCGGTTTTGTTATCAGATATTAAAACTCTTAACTCGTCAGAGATACTCTTTCTGGCTGCACCGTTTTTATTAATTTCGGAAAACATTTTCAGCACGCCATCTGCCATAGTGTTATTACGCAAATCTTTGCCTGTACCTATAACTGTAGGGGCAATAATAACCTTTCCTTTAAAATTTTCCGGCAGATGTTCCAACAAATCAAATACCATTGATGCACCGGTAATAGAACAATCATCCGCCATAAATACCACTGCATTATCAGGAATTTCGGTAAAATCGGTTTTTATATGCGATTTATCAATACCGTTCGCTCTTGCAAAGGATTCACCGCTTGTTGTATAACTTTTAATTTTTCCTTTTGGCATTGGTGAATAGATATAAGATGTTTCAGGTGCTATTTCAGGATTATTTTTTTTCGCATTTATAAACTGCCGTTTCATAACCTGTTGTTCAACCGCATCGGTTACGACAACAGTTTCGTTATCTAACATTTTTGATATAAGTTTTTGTTCTTCCGGACTAGAGGTAATACTTTCAATCATTTCTTTTTTTTCGGCGGCTGTAAGCGGAATTTGTGTTCCGGTTCTTGGATTAAACTCAAAGGATAATGATTTTACAGCCGAATTTTCTGATTTTTTAGCCTGAATAACCACTTCATCTGCTGCAGGTTGTATATTTCTTGCCATATTCGGCACGGAATGAAATCTTGAGCCGGTTTCTTTTAAAGCCTGTGAACGTGTATATTCTGCTGTTTTTTTTAAGATGTTTAAATCCATGAAATAACCTTAATCAAACCTTCCGCTATACATTTATAAAGGTTATTTTTTGGAGATAATTGTCATGTTTTTAAGAAATATTAACAAAATACGGAAGATTGAGGATGCAGAAACAAATATCCGGTACAAAATTGTTAAGAAAATGTATAATCTCTTGAAATAGTGTATAATATCAATATGATTATCAAGAAAAAAATTGTTCAAAAAACGGAAGAAGAACTAAAAGCTGAAGAAGAAGCGAAAGCTGCAGCACTCGCAGCAGAAGCAGAAGCTAAAAGGATAGAAGAGGAACAGAAAAAAAGGGAAGAAATTAACCTTTTTGACATAGATAATATTGATTTTACGCAGCGGAAAGAACGCCGTACAGGAAACCGCAGACGCGGTTATCGCCGCATTGATGACAGAAACCTTGTTTCCCGCGCTCAGGAAGAGGCAGAACAAATCAGACAAAACGCTTATCAAGAAGGGTTTTCTGCAGGTTTACAACAGGCTAATCAGGATCTGGCAAATTTCAGAAATGTTCTGGGGGCGTTTATGGGAGCGGAGGAAAGAGTGTTTGAAAAAATCGCGCCGAATATTCTTGAACTCGGGCTTGATATTGCTAAAAAAATTATTAAACATGAAATAAAAACAGATCCGCAGATAGTTTTGGACACTGTTATGGACGTTATAGGAACATTATCTAAAAATGAACCTAAAATAGTTTTAAGGATTAATCCTATTCAGGTTCAATATATAAAAGATACCCTGCCGGAACAGGTCAGACTGCTCGGTATGGAAACAAAATTATCTGTACTTGCCGATGAAAGTATAACGGAGGGCGGCTGTATAGTACAGACAAATAACGGAATGGTTGATGCAAGTATTGAGGCGCAGCTTGATATTATTCAGACGGCATTGAGGAGCATTGAATAATGGCTGCCGAAAGTAAACCTATAAGTGAAATATTTCTGGCATGTTTTGTATGTATTCTCATATTAATCTTGCTAATGGAGATGCCTAACTGGGTTATTAATTTTTCAATAAGTTTAAATATCACGCTCGGTATTGTGCTGTTAATGATATCGTTGTATATCCAGAAACCGTTGGAGCTTGCGGCATTTCCGACTATTATACTTTTGGGAACTATGTTCCGGCTGGTTTTGTCTATTGCCTCAACACGTTTGATTTTATCAAAGGGTGAGGCGGGAGAGGTAATTCACGCATTTGGAACATTCGTCACCGGCGGCAATATGATTGTCGGCGGTGTTATATTTCTTATAATCACAATTGTACAGTTTATGGTTATAACAAAAGGTGCCGAACGTATTGCCGAAGTGTCCGCAAGGTTTGCATTAGATGCTATGCCGGGTAAACAGATGACCATTGATGCCGATTTTAATGCCGGATTGATATCGCCGGAAGAAGCTGTCAAGCGCCGTGAGGATTTACAGAGAGAATCAAGCTTGTTCGGTTCTATGGACGGTGCTATGAAGTTTGTTAAAGGTGATACCATGGCAGGTATCATTATTGTTATTATAAACATTGTCGGCGGGTTGTGTATCGGTTGTCTGATGAATCAAATGCCCGTAGCTGATGCTGTCGGCAAGTATACAATTCTTACAATCGGTGACGGTCTTGCCTCACAGGTTCCGTCATTGTTAATGTCAGTTGCGGCAGGTATTGTCATGACACGTGCTTCCGCTAATGCGGCTTCCTTAGGTTCGGATTTGACCGCACAGGTTATGAGCAAACCTTATTCTCTGTTCTTCGCAGCGGGATTTCTATTCCTTATTACGCTTACATGCCCGATTACGGGTCTGCCGTTCTTCCCGTTCCTGTTATTTTCTATAGGACTTACTGTTGCAGGATTCTCTGTATTGATTAATGCTGATGTTCAATCACAACTCGGTCAATTGGAAAATGTCAGACAAAATATGCAGGATCTGGTTAACCCTAATAAGATGTATGAACGTCTTGGCGTGGATGTATTGAGTTTGCAGGTCGGAGCAGGTCTGCTTGTCATAGCCGATCCTGATCAGGAAGGACAATTGCTTGCTAAGATTGCTGCTTTGCGTCAGAGAGTTACGGACGAACTCGGATATATTCTGCCTAACATACGTATTATGGATTCATCTGCTCTTGAATCGAATGAGTATATGATTTCTATTCGAGGCAATACAGTTGCAACAGGATATGTTTATCCCGGCAAATATATGGTTATAGCCGACCAGTGGGATGCCGTCAGGAAAAATGTTCCTGATGATGCGATTATTGCCGTTGACCCTACTTATCAAACTCAAGCATACTGGGTCAGCTCCGAAAGCGCTCAAGAAACTAAATCTGTTACAGCTGTCGATGCAACAGATGTTCTTGTTACTCATCTTCAAGAATGTGTACGTAAGCATGTTGATGAGGTTATGACCAAAACAGATGTACTTAAACTTATGGAACTTGTTCGCTCGCAAGACCCGACTCTTGTCAATGACCTTGTTCCGGCTATTATATCAACCAGTGATTTAAGAAAGATTTTTGTTAACCTCATCAGAGAAAAAGTTTCAATAAAGGATATAATCTTTGTGTTTGAACGTTTGTGCGACTATGCAAGGTTTTCAAAAGAACCCGATATATTATCCGAACGTTTGAGAGCAGCTCTGGGACGTCAGATATGTTTAACTAACGTTCAGGATGATAATATTTTGTACGCACTGACCCTCTCACCTGATTGGGAAAAAGTGTTGGATGACAGCTGCCAGAGAACTGAGCTGGGTACAATGTTCCTCCTTAATCCTATGCAGGTTCAGGATTTAATCGAATCTACCGCAATGACCTTAATGCGTGCTCACCAGAATATCGGAAAACAACCGGTCATATTATGTTCGCCAAGAATCAGACTCCCTCTGTTCCAACTCTTAGAAAGGCACATTCCGACAATTGTTGTTATATCATATTCAGAGCTTATAACCGATATCAGAGTAGAAGCTGTTGATACAATCGGTGAAAATGTCGGTTAATTTTGTGTTAAATCGGAACAGGTACTTTACAAAATAAATAATTTAAGCTATTATTACTCTATGGTTAAAAATTTACGACGTACACAATATAGGACTTAAGGCTTGTTTTTATAAAAAGAACATCTTATTTTGTGTATGTACAATAAAAAC